>NZ_KB906411.1 GCF_000381345.1 Deinococcus apachensis DSM 19763
CATTGACGCCTTGGAGCGTGTTGGCGACGCTCAGGAGTTCTCCGGTGGGTCGGATGACGACATCCAGGCGAGCCTGACAAACGTCGATGCCGACGAACAGTTCTTCGGACATACGAACCTCCTGGGGACGGTCCAGTACAGCCCGGCCTTGCATACGAGGTGGACTCCGTCAACCGTTCGGGCTTGGACTGGGGGGCCAGCACGGTGACCCAGCTACAGGACGGTCTCGAAGATCGACGGTGTTTACGGCCTCCCGTGCTGCGTCCCGGTTCAGTTATAGCCCCGGCCTTATACAAGGGTGTTTTCTGCGATGAACACACCTGGGAGCCGACTCCCCTACGATAGCTTGCAGACGGCGCTGCGGTCTGCCTTTGCTCTGGATGCCCGCCGCCTGGCGGTGCTGGCGGCCCTGGTCCTGGCGATGATCCAGGCCCGGACCGTGGTGTTGTACACCCTGAAAACGCACGTGCAGCTCCCGGGTTCCCTGGAGGTGCGCTACCAGCGGCTGCTGCGCTTCGTCCAGTTTCAGGTGCCCGACGGCCTGTTTGTCCGCTTTGCTCTGCGGTGCCTCCCCGAGGGCCCACTCGACCTGATCCTCGACCGAACGAACTGGAAGTTGGGCCAGCACGACGTGAACATCCTCCTGCTCTCCGCCGTGTGGAACGGCTTCAGCCTGCCGTTGATGTGGTCACTGCTCCCACACGGCGGTTCGAGTTCGCAGACCGTGCGGGAAGCGCTCATGGAGCGCTTCTTCGCGGCTTGTCCAGAACGCACGTTCAGCGGTCTGCTCGCTGACCGGGAGTTCATCGGCAAGGACTGGTTTGCCTTCCTCGCTCGACACGACCTCGACCCGTGCATTCGTCTGCCCGCCACCGCCACAGTAGGCAGGTATGGCCTGCCCGTCTGGGCATGTTTCAAGAAGCTCCAACCCGGCGAGGTGCGCATCTGGTTTCGCCCCCTGCTGGTCTACGGCGTCGCGCTGCGGGTCAGCGCGACCAAAAATGCCGCTGGGGAGACGCTCTATCTGGCACACCGGGGACGGGCGACCACCAGCCTTCAACGGTATGCGCAGCGTTGGCAGGCCGAGAATCTGCACTCAGCTCTCAAGACCCGGGGGTTCAACCTCGAAGATACGGGCCTGACCCGGGCGGAGCGGGTCTCCACGCTGCTGACCGTCGTCTCGGTTGCCTTCATCTGGGCCTGTCTCACTGGGGAACTCCTGGCCGCCAAGACACCCCCGCTGCGCAAGAAACACGGACACCGTGCGGTGTCCGTGTTCCGACTGGGCCTCGATTACCTCCAAGACCTCTTGCTGCACCCCTCCCCGGCGTCCTGGCAGGCCCTGTCCGCTCTCATGCCACGTTTTGAGGGGTAGTCAGGCCCAGGCGAGCCGCTCCTGCCAGAGGTGGAGTGCGGGTAGCACGCTCCTTCGGCCGCCCAGGTCTCCTCGCTCCGCGAGAAACCCGCCTGGGCCTGAGCGGGTGCGAGGGGAAGTCCCTGTCTGGGAGCGGGGGTGCCTCAGCGCATGAGGAACGGCATGAGTCCCAGGGTGAGGACGAGGATCAGGAGGGCGAGCAGGGTCATTTGGAGGGCTTCACTTCGCTGAAGCCGCCATACAACTCGGCGGATTGTGTGTTTCATCACTCAATACTTGCCTGTGGCCCGAGAAGTTCACCGTCAAATACTTCGGATGGCAGGGGTACCCCCACCCAGAAATAGGCTCACCCAGGGGTGGGGCACTTCGAGCTACGGGTCCAGTTCAGGCCGGGGCTCAAGCTCCCGGGGCTCGTCGTTCAGCGACAGAAAGCCCAGGATCACCAGCAGCACGGTCACGCCGAACATCACCAGGGTGAGCACCACGGTTCAGTCCGCCCCCTCTCCAGCCAGGCCCAGGTCGTAAGCGGAAAGCTGGGTTCGGAGGAGCCGCGCCAGGAGGCCAAGGCCAAGAAGCATTCCGCCTGCTGCCGCACCTAAGAGCATGGTCACCATGAGGCACTGTGCCCCGCGCCCGGCTACAGCAACGCTAATGCGCCACGGCGCAGTGGGGGGGTTGGGGGTGTGCCAGGTTTTGCGGCCGATGCCGAAGCGGCGGCGACAACAGTTTGCCTCCTCTGTGGTTCCGCCTGTTCCTGAGGAGCGCGCTGCTCGTCCTGCTCTCTCGGTGGGAGCGGCTCTGGCAAGTTAAGGGGAGCCGGGTGGAGAGTTGTGTGTGACCGGAAGTCGTATCGCCATCGTTTTCCCTTGAATGGCCCGGGCGACGCCCTGGGGCTGTCCCACCACTTCCCCATGAGCCAGCGGGATGTCCAGGAGTTGCTGCCAGGGCGTGGTCTTCGGGTCAGCCACGAGACCCTGCGCCAGTGGGACCTCAAAGGTGCTCCGCTGCTCACCGAGGAACGGCGTCACCGGGAACCCCGTCGGGGTTCCCGGTGACCTCTGGACGAGGTCTGCGTGCCGGTGGGAGGAGTCAACCACGGGCTGTAGCGCGGTGGAGGAGCAGGGCGCCGTGCCCGACCTCCTGCTCCAGGCTCACCGGGACGCGGAGGCAGCCCGAACCTTTTGCTGGGTGAGGCTGAGTTCCCGGAAGTCACTCATCCCGACCAACTCTGGAGCGCTGGGATCGCGGTTCTGGAACGTTACGTGTTCCATTCAACAGTGACAGAGCCAGACGGCGTCGCCGATGACGGCAAAAGGAAATGGGTCGCCGGGAGATTTCGGACCACGTCTGCTCGTCTGCCCGAGCGGCTGGGTGGCTGGCGATCAGCGCAGGTCGGTGAAACGGGCGGTACCGGCCTGACCCGTCGCGCGGTCCCCAGCAAGGTCTGGCTTGAGGGCCAGCGCGCCGGACGCCACCGCCGTGGCCATGGACGTCCCCGTCCAGCGCGCCGCCCCACCAGCCGGTGCGGCCGTTACCAAGTCCTTCCCCGGCGCGAGCAGTTCCGCCTGCATTCCGCCACTGCTCCACACTTGCGGCTGGGACCACTGTCCGTTGACGGACGCGCCGACACTCACCTCGCCGTGCAGGTCCGGGGCGAGCGCCGCGGGGAAGTCCATCGTGCCCGCGCCCGTGTTCCCTGCTGCAGTGACAACCTCCACGCCGCGGCTCACCGCGTACCGGATGGCCGCGTCGATAGCGGGGCTGGCGTCCTGCACACCCAGGCTCAAGTTGATCACGTTCGCCCCCTCGTCCACCGCGAGGGCAATCGCCTCTGCCAGCTGGTCCGTCGTCCCCTGCCCTTCGGAATCCAGCACCCGGATAGGGAGGAGTGCCGCGCCTGGCGCCACCTGTGCAACGAGACCCGCGACGGCTGTGCCGTGCCCGTAACCCGCTGCGCCCGGCGTGCCCTCCGCTGGCGTGCTGTCACCGTCCACCAGATCCCGCCACGTCGACGGGTCCGTGAGGCGGCGCTGCAGCAGCGGATGGGTGAGATCCAGGCCGCCGTCGATTACCGCCACCGTTCGCCCTGCGCCCGCGGCCGCGCCGCCCCGCGCTGCTTGCGCCTCCCTCAGGCCCATCGCGTCCCACGCCGCGCCGTTGCTGCCCTGCGCCACCTGGTTCCCGTTGCCGTCCATCCAGATGGGAGTCCCACCGTCCATCCAGATGGGAGTCCCGCCGTCCATCCAGATGACGGCGCCCCCATCCATCCAGATGGGGGTCCCACCGTCCATCCAGATGGGAGTCCCCCCCTGGGCGCTGAGGTGCGGACCGGGAGCCGCGCTCAGGCCGGGCTGGAGGCTGTTGACGCGGTGTCCCGCGTCCTCAACCGCGCCCAGCGCTTGCGCCTGCAGTGCCGAGGTCCCCGTGGACAGGCGCAGCACCGCGAAGCCCGCCCGGCCCGCGTACAGCGCCTGTACCTGCGCGCCCGGGTACCGCTTTTGAAGTTCTCCGCGCGTCGTGCCACTCGGCGCGGGGACCGTCAGCAGTTTGGCGGTGTCTGCCGAGGGCGTGCTGGGCGACTGACCGCAGGCGGCGAGGGTGAGGGCCGCCAGGACAGCGGTGGCAGCCCGGATGAGAAAGGCGGGAGTGGAAGCGTGACGCAGGGGTTGCGGCATACCCCCATTCTTTCATCTTTTCCTCCTAATTTTCAAGATTCCTACACGAAAATTTCACTTAGTTGGATAATGGACTCATCAAGAGCTCAGCCGGGGTTAACAGACCGTCCAATTGGGAGGTGTCCCGCCAGAACCTTCCGTTCGTCCGGGGAGGCTGACGGTTCCCTGCGGTCCTCGTCTCGACCCGGTGAGCTGGGCACGAGGACAACTCCTACTCGATCCGTCACGCCCGCCCCCGACGACGGGAGGCCCGTTGCGTACAGGTGGGGCTCACCCGTCCGTGTGGCCTGAGACCGGACGAGGCGGCCTTGCCCGGGCTGACTTTGTAAGGCGACCGGCAGAGGGCAAGCGGCAAACTCCTGGTATGAATCTGCGTCGCGAGGCCCGCGAACCCACCGACCGGCGCCCCACATCCCCCCCCCACCCCACTGTTGTCCAGGCCCTGCTCGATGCCGCCAGCCAGCACCGCGCTGCGGGCGACATCACCCTCGCCCTGCACGCCGCGCGGGCCGCAGTGGGCGCCGAACCGGACAACGACCGCGCCCACGTGCTGTTGGGCACGCTCCTCGCCAGCTGCGGCGAGAACCTGGAAGCGCACCAGCACCTCGACCGGGCCGTCACCCTTCGTCAGATCGCACGGAGCCCCCAGGTACACGGCGCCCGCGTCAACCGCGCGATGGTCCGCCTGTCCCTCGGCGACGCCGAGGCGGCCATCCAGGACCTGCTGCTCGCCGAGACCGCGCTGCGCGGCACACCGTGGCACGCGGAAGTGGAAGGCAACCTCGCGTACGCCCTGCTCGTCGGTGGGGACGCCGAGCGGGCTGAGCAGGTCGCCCGCCGTGCCCTGGACTCCCGGCATGACACGAACCTGCGGGTGCACGCCGCGATGCTCCTCAATCACGGGGAGGCCCTCGCGCAGCTTGGACGGCATGATGAGGCCATCATCGCCTTCCGCGAGGCGGCGGGTTGCACGGACCTGGATCGCTGGCCCGGGTTGCACGCCATCGCCTGCGCGGGTCTGGCCAGCCAATTGCGCCGCCGTGAGGACTTCGGCGCTGCGGGAACTCAGTTGCAACGGGGTCTGGAGGCAGGCCTGCGTTCCCGGGAGCTGCGACCGCAGTTGGAAGTCCGGCTGGAATGCGCGCGGCTGCACCTCGCCCGGGGTGAATTTGACGCGGCCGCAGTGGATGCCGAGGCGGCGACGCTGCTCGGGATGGCCGCGGGTGGTCTGGACACGTTGGGCCAGAGCGAGCTGGACTTGCGGGTCCAGGCACACGAGTTGCGCGCACAAGCGCTGGCCGCTGCGGGACGCTGGCGGGAGGCGCACGCCGCGTTACAGGCGGCGCGCGGCGAGGAGCGGGCCGTCAGCGCTCTGCGTGCCCAGCGGCAGCTGAGCCTCGCGCAGGCCCAGGTGGACTTGCAAGAAGCCCAGGCTGCCCGCGACCGCGCTGAAGCTGAAGCGCAGCACAAAAGCGAAGCGCTCGCGCACCTCACGACCCACGACGCCCTCACCGGGCTCCCCAACCGCGCGCACTTTATGCAGCAGCTCGGCACGCACCTCCAACGCGGGCGTCACTCTGATCACACGGCACACCTGGCGGTCGGCATTCTCAATCTCAGCCGGTTTCGCCGCGTGAATGACGCCCTCGGCCACAGTGCCGGTGACCGCCTGCTGCAGGCCGTAGCAGAGCGGTTGCGCTGCTGGCAGCAGCCTGATGAGCACCTCGCGCGGATGGGTGGGGACGAGTTCCTCGTGATGCTCCCCACCGGTCCTGGTTGCGTGCCGGTGACAGAACGGGCGCAGGCGCTGATCCAGGCCCTCGACGAGCCCTTCATGATTGACGGCGATCCACTCAAACTTCGCGGCAGCCTGGGCCTCACCCACTGGACGAACTCCACGCACACGGCGGAGGATCTGCTGCGCCTCGCCGACCAGGGACTGTATCTGGCCAAACGCGCTGGCGGCGGGTACCGCCTCTGGGAAGGGCAGCAACCCGACCCCGGGGAGGGCCAGGGACCGGGCGGGATGGGCCTACTGTCGCTGGAACGCGCCCTGACCCGCAGCACCCTGGAGGGCAAGGGCTTTACCCTGCTACACCAGCCCATCATCGACCTCCAACGCGGGCACGTGCTGGGCGTCGAATCCCTTCTGCGCTGGTGTACCCCGGGCGGCATGCCAGTTAGCCCCGCGGTGTTCGTGCCCGTTCTGGAAGACAGCGGGCTGCTGGACCAGGTGGGCCGCTGGGTGTTGCTGCAAGCCTGGCAGGAGCTCGAACCGTTCAGCACACCTGACGGCACGCCTCTGCGCGTCAGCGTGAATGTCTCCCCCCGCCAGCTGCACGTTCACGCCGGGCAGAGCAGTATCGTCGACATCGTTCGTGAAGGCGTCGCGCTGGGCCTTGACCCACGGCGCCTCACCCTGGAACTCACCGAGTCGTCCCTGATGCAGGACGCCGCGCACGCGGCGCGGATCCTCGGCGAGGTCGGTGACCTGGGTGTTCGCGTTGCCATTGACGACTTCGGGACCGGCTACTCCAGCCTCAGCGTCCTGCGGGACCTGCCGGTACACACCCTGAAAATCGACCGAACGTTCACCGCTGACCTCGCTGCGGACAGCGCCGACCCGACCAGGGCGGGATTCGTGCAGGTCGTGCACGCGCTCGCGAACACCCTAAACCTCACCACCGTCATCGAAGGTATCGAGCGACCCGAGCAGGCCCGCGCCGCGCAGGCCCTCGGCATTCAGGCCGCGCAGGGCTGGCTGTACCACCGCGGCGGCTTCCTCCACGAGCTGCCACAGGTCCTCGCGGACACCGTTGCGAAGATGGTCCGCAACCCATAAGGGTTCTGGCAACTTAGGGCGGGGCGCAGAAAGGTTGCCGAAGGAGTAGGGTGGGGTATACGCACCCCCAGGATTTACGGCTGCGAGTCCTGGCTTGGTTGCGGGCGGGGGACCAAGTCGAGGTGGTCGCGCAGCAGTACAACGTCGATCCACGACCGGTGGAACGCTGGCGTGAACGCCAGCGAGAAGAGGGGCATGTCTTGCCCCACGCCATCCCGGAGGCATCCCCGGAAACTTGATGCCGCGCTGGACCAGCGGCTGGCTGAACAGTGCGACCAGCACCCTGACGAGACGCTGGCTCAGCACG
The DNA here is from genome assembly GCF_000381345.1 of Deinococcus apachensis DSM 19763. Taxonomy (NCBI): domain Bacteria; kingdom Thermotogati; phylum Deinococcota; class Deinococci; order Deinococcales; family Deinococcaceae; genus Deinococcus; species Deinococcus apachensis. The sequence continues at coordinate 7,200 of NZ_KB906411.1, forward strand.
CTCAATGTCTGGCCCAAGAACAACAGGTCCAGGTGTCGCGGCAGACGGTGGGGCGGGCCTTGCTGCGCTAGGAACGCCTGAGAAAAAAGACGCTGTACGCCAGTGAACGCGATGAAGCGGTGCGCCACGCCTGGCGGACCGCCATGCAGCACCAATCGGCGGATGAGTTGGTGTTTGTGGACGAGAGCAGTACTCATGCGGCGATGACGCCTCTGTACGCCCGAACGCCACGTGGAGAGGGGGCTTACGCCGCGGTCCCCCGCAACAAATGCGCCAACTTCAGCCTGCTGGCGGCGCTGAGCACCCAAGTGATGAGCGCCGCCATGACGGTGCCTGGGGCCGTCGGCGCCCTGGCCTTCGAGCGCTACGCCGAACACGTCCTGCTGCCCGAGTTGTCTCGGGGACAAACGGTCGTCATGGACAAGCTCAGCGTGTACAAGAGTGCACGCGTCGCCCAACTCCTGCACGATCACGGCTGTACCCTGCGGTTTCCCCTCCTACTCCCCCAACCTGGCGCCCATTGAGTGGGGGTTTGGCAGAGTCAAGACGCTAGTTCGCCCCGATCAGCCACGGACACAAGACGAGCTCGACCAATCGATTGGTCGAGCTCTGGCCGCCGTTTCCTCTCAGGATGCTCAGGGCTGGTTCGAGCGCTGCGGTGACCCCCTCACCAGGCTAATACGAGCCGCCAAGCTACCCGCTGCGAGTCCTGGCGGTCCACGTGGACGGAAACACGCCTTCACACCGCCCGTTTCCGGCGTTCACCCCCCTCTGGCTCCCTTCCCGGAACACAGGCTGTACCCCGCTTCCTCAGGGGAGGGCGCCCCGGGCCAGCCAGTTCGTCAGCACCTGCGTGACGGCCCCTGCCGCGTCGTGTTGCACGAAGTGTCCCGCTCCCGGCAGCGTGACCAGGGTGAGGTCGCGCTCCACCCACTGCCAGGTGTCGTTCAGGCCCCCCGGCAACAGGGCCTCGTCGCCCAGCCCGTGGATGACGAGGGTGGGGGCCTGAATCTTCAGGACCGGGCTCTGGGGTTCCCGGTACGGCGGGCGCGGGTAGTTCTGCTTGTAGTAGTGCAGGAGCGCCTCGAAGTCTGAGCGCCCCAGGGCTTCCCGGTAGCGTTCGCGGGCCTCGTCGTCCCTCACCCAGCTGATCAGGCGCTCCAGGTCAAGCCGTTCATGCGCGCCCTCCTCCTGGAAGGTGCGGGCGTATCCACTGTTTCGCTGCTGCTCGGGATTGCGGGCCAGTTCGCGCGCCAAGCCCTGGGGGTGCGGCAGATTCAAGATCACCAGGCGTTCGACCATGCCCGGGAAGTGCATGGCGAACTGCCAGGCAATCGCCCCGCCCCAGTCGTGTCCCACCAGGATGGCCCGCTCCTGACCGAGGTCCCGGATGATAGCCGCCACGTCCTCCAGCAGGTGCCGCATGGCGTAGTGCTCGCCCCCCCTGGGCTGGTCGCTGAGGTTGTAGCCGCGCAGGTCGGGGGCGGCCACCCGGTGCCCCTGGGCGAGCGCGGGCATCTGATGGCGCCAGGTGTACCAGAAGTCCGGGAAGCCGTGCAGCATCACGATCAGTGGACCCTCACCCAGGGTGACGTAGTGCAATCGGACGCTCCCGTTGTGGGCGAAGCGGTGGGAGACCTGGGTGTCGAGGTCCGGGGTGGAGAGCGTCATGCAGTCCTCGCAGGGGCGTGGAAGGGTGTGGCGGCGGGGCGAGCGCGCAGGAGTGAGACTTGCTCCGGGGAGAGGGCTTGCGCCCCGCCGTGTTCCAGCCCCTTCCCCCTCAGCGCATGGGCGAGGCTGCCTCTCAGGACCCGCGCCAGGATGGCCGGACGGGCGAGGATCGTGGGCGGCTGAAGGTACATGATCATGTCTAGAAAGGCGCCCGCCACCACCTCGTCCCGTACGGCCTGCCTGAGGACCAGGTTCCCGTAGGCGTGTCGCAGGCGCAGGCCCGGCCCCACGGCCGCACCGGTGAGCCGCACGCCCGGCCAGCGCAGGTCCTCGCCCGTGGCAATCTGCCACGGCACGGCAACGACCTGAGCGAGCGCTCTCTGAAAGGCCTGCTCGAAGTCCGGCCGTCCCGTCTTCAGGCTCGTCTCCAGCGCCTCGGCACTCACGGCCGCCGCACTCATGCCTTGCCCGTAGATGGGGTTGTAGTGGCACACGGCGTCCCCCAGGGCAATCAAGCCGCGCGGCCAGCGCGCCAGGCGCTCGAAGTGTCGCCAGGTGTTTGTGGGCGTGCGGTAACCTCGGATGGGCGTGAGGGGTTGGGCCACGCGGATCGCCTCGTACAGGCCGGGATCCGGCAGGTCGCGTGCCCAGGCGAGGAAGCCCGCCTCATCGGTGGGTGGGTGGTGCCCCGCGAAGCCGCCCAGGGTGACGTGCCAGCGCCCGTCCTCGACCGGCAGGATCAGGCCTGCCCGCGGGTTGTGCGGCGGACGGCCGTTGATGATCAAGCCGTGCCAGGGGGCGGGGAAACCCTCGGGGCGCCGGTAGAAGCGCGAGGCGTACCCGATGTCGGAGGTGACGCTCTCCTCGGGGACCGCCCCGTACCCAAGGTCCTGGAGCCAGCCGCCCAGCTTCGAGGTCCGCCCGCTCGCCTCGACCACCAGGTCGGCGTGCAAGACCTCGGGGTCGGCCCGCCCATCCCGGTAGCGGACCTGCACGCCCACCACGCCCGTCCCGTCCTCGCTGGACACCAGCCGGGTGACTTCCGCAGCGGGAAGGAAGCGGACGTTCGTGTGTTCGCGCAGCCACTGCCGCACATGCCATTCCAGTAGGAAGCGGCTGAAGGCGAGGTACTCGCCCTGCCCGCTCAGCGGCGCGGCCGGGAGTTTCCCAGCAGGGGTCACCTGCAAGATGGGGATGCCTTCCCGGGTATGGAAGGCGCCCGCCTGGGCCAGGGAGGCGAGCAGGCCGGGGAACAGCCGGGTGAGGACGTCGTGCCCGCGGGGGAGCAGGCCGTGGGCGTGATGGGACTGCGGCACGCCCGCCCGGTGATTGGGAGCCTGAGGGAAGACGTCGCGGTCGAGCACCACGACCTCGTTGTAGTGGTTACTCAGGACGCGGGCGGCGAGCAGGCCTGCCATGCTTCCCCCGATGACGAGGGCGTGTCGGTTGGCGGTGGAGAGGTCGGTCATGGGCGGCTCCTTGGGGTGAGGGGGCGAAGATGGGCACGACGGACCGCTGAACCCGGAGAAGTTTGTAAGTAATCACTAATAAAAAGGGAAAAGAGAAGTTCAGGGATCCTCCCAGGCTAGCAGTTCCGGGAGGTCGAGGACCGAGGCGATGGTGATCAGCATGCCAGAGGCGAAGAAGTTCTGGACCTGCGTGTGCGAGGCGCCGGACAGGGCGCGCACCTCCTCAAACAGCGCCCGGTAGCGGCGGCGGACCTCCTGGCGGATCTCGTCCTCCCCGCTGGCGCTGAAGGCCTGGAGCAGCAGCAGCAACTCGTGGCGCCGTGAGCGCAGCCCCTCATAGGCGAGTCCCATCGCGTCCAGTTTGTCCCCCTGGGTGGACTGGGCGGCGACGGTGAAGACCCGCTGGACGTGAGCGAAGACCGCGTCTACGGCCGCCAGGAACAACTCCCGCTTGGTCCCGAAGAGGCGAAAGACGTAGGGTTGCGAGATCCCCACGCGCCGCGCGATGGCGTCCGTCGAACCCCCAGCGTAGCTGTGCTGGGCGAACTCCTCGATGGCCGCCGCGATCACGGCCGCGCGCCGCTCCTCGCCCGACTGCCGGGCGGGAGGTGTGGAGCCGGAAGTCGAACGGGCCATAAATTAGTTTGTACTCACTAACAAGGAAAGTCAAGTGGCGGACGCCTGTCTGCCTCACACCTGCAGGGGGCTGAAGTTGGAGCGCGGTGTGGAGCTGGCCCTGAATCCGGTGCCTCGTGCTGGCGAGTTCCTGCCTTCGCCTGCGTCACGAGGGTTCTGGCAACGTCACCGTAATGGGTCGAATACGCCAGCAGGCGGCCTGCTGAACGGCTTGGTGCCCAGTTCGAAGGGCCTTGGTGTGGTTGTTTGGTCTGAGGGAGGCGGGGCTGGTCATTCGGGTGTGGCGGTGAAGGGTGGAGACTCGGGCGTATTCCGGAGTCCGTCTTGGCCATTTGAAGCCGAGCTGGGTGGGTTCTTGCTGAGGTTTGGGGCGGGGGGCCTGTTCAACCAGGTGGTGGCAGCGGGCCGCTGCCACCACCTGGACGTGCTCCACGCCGTGGAACACGGGAAGTTTCCGAAGCGCTGCGCCGTCACGCCCGAGCGGGTCGGTGTGGATCACCTCGGAAACCTCGTCCTCTCCCAGCCGCCGGGTGAAGCAGGTCCGAGCCGCCTTGGTGTCGCGGTGTTCCTGAAGCAGGAGGTCCAGAACAGCTCCAGACCCATCCACGGCCCTCCAGAGCCAGGGCCCCACCCCGCCAACCTCGACGCACCCCTCGTCCAGAGGCCAGCGGGAACTCAGATGGAGTTCCCGCTGGCGCAGTGCTTCGGTCAGGAGCGGCGCACACCCCGTGTTCCACTACCGGAGGGTCTCGTGGCTGACCTGAAGACCACGCCCTGGCAGCAACTCCTGGACATCCCGCTGGCTGAGGGAGAAGCGGTGGGACAGCCGCAGGGCGTAGCCCAGGCCACTCCAGGGAAAACGATGGCGATACGGCTTCCGGTCACACACAACTCTCCACCCGGCTCCCCTTAAATACTGTGTTGACCTGGCAGCGTCAAGCGGCCAGAGAAGGCTGGCGTCGATAGTTCGGATCGAATTTCTGGCCTGACTTCAGGACGGCGAACGCGACTCGGAGGAGTTTGCGAGCCAGGGCAATGAAGGCGACTTTCTTGGGCTTCCCCTGGGTGACCAGGTGGCGGTAGAAGTCGCCGAACACATTCTTCATGCGCGACGCGGTCAGGGCACAGAGGTAAAATGCACGTCTGAGACGTGCGTTTCCTCTTTTAGAGATCCGGGTTCGTCCGGTAAAACTGCCGGACTGACGGGGAACGGGCGACAAACCTGCGTCGGCGGCCCATTGATTCGAGCTCTCCATGCGGCTCAGGTGCAGGGTCTCGACCAGCAGGATCGAGGCCGTCAACGGGCCGATCCCGGGGATCGAGGTGAGTCAGTTGACTTGCTCCTGCACCTCCCCGGGGGCCACCACCAGCGCCCCTATCGCCTCATTGGCTTCCTCCAGTTGCTGTTCGAGCAGCTTCTGGCGCACTTCACAGAAGCTAAGGGCTCTCGGATGGGGGCGGTACTGGTGATCCATCGCGTGGTGGCGGCCTGCTTCTAGGGTCAGGAGCTCCACGATGGTGTCACGAGCATGGAGCAAGGCACGCAGCTCGACCAGGTCTGCTTCGGGGGGCAGCCAGCACGCTGGCTGCATGGTGGCCCCGTACCGCGCAATCAACTCCGCATCCAGCTTTTTTCCCCCGCCTCAACGTGCTTTTCGCGAAGTCCTTGATCTGCGCCGCCTTGACCACGCTGACCGCACAACCCGCGTCATGCAGGGTCATCGCCATCCGCTCCCAGTACACACGGGTGGATTCCATCACCACCGAAAGCTCTTCATCTACGGTGGCTGACTTCGTCAGCCACACGAGCAACTGTTCATGCCCGCGGGCCGTGTTCGCAACGGCTTTCACTGCACCAACCTGGGTCGGGGACTCAGGGGACTGAACTCGGAGCAGGCAGGCGTACAGTTCAGTTTTGCCGACATCGAGACCCAGCACAAACATAAAAACCCCCAGAAAGGGAAACAGAGGGTCACCACCCCATTCCGGTCGGCGGAAGGTGCAGGCTTCTCTGGCCTCAGATCCTGTTGCGCCTGATCGAAAGGGGCTCGAGCCGGCCAGGATTTAACGAACGATCTTGGAGGACCCTCCTTGCCAGCAGGCTTGTCGGCTCGAGTGGGCGTGACGAGCCGAGCTTCTCACGGCTCAGCTCAACACACAATCTTGCCAGAGCCTTCCCAACGCCCTTCGAAGGATCAATCCGCGTTCTGCCGCAGGCCAGCCTCTCCACCAGCCACGCACGGGTCGATCACGCGTCCAGTCACGGCTATCAGAAGCGCGCGAGGGTCCCCGGCAAACTCACACCACTGGCCGCGCCTGGCGGGAGAGGTAGTACGTCAGCGCCGCACGGTCGAGCCAGCTGAACTGATAGGGCTGCTCGTTCAGCAACCGCCGAAGGTCCCTCAGTTCCACCCACCTGAGGTCCCGGCTGTCGTCGCCCCGCTCCAGCAGCGTGCCACTCACATGACAGCGGAAGTAGTACCCGAGCGAGTCGACCGGGCCGCGCAGCGTCTGGTACGCGAAGTACGGCAGGAGGCATTCCGCCGCGCCATCGTCCCCGTCAACAACCGCGCGTTGTGGATCGTCGAGGATCACGGTGACCTCCAGGCCCGTCTCCTCCCGCACTTCGCGTCTGAGTGTGTCGAGGATGCTCTCGAACGGCTCAACGCAACCGCCGGGCGTTTCCAGCCGGGCAGGGACACCCACCTCATCTCGACGTTGCAGCAGCAATGCGGGCACGTGAGGCAATTCGCGTTCGATGAGGGCGCGGGCGTTGACGTACATCACTGTCAGAGGGTAGCAACCCGTCCTCGTCGCGTTGGCGTCGTCAGGATCACGTCGTAGTCGTGGGTCGCATCGACCTGCCCTGCGTCCTCCGCGAGTCATCCTTGTGGCCGCGTGACAGGGCGTCGTTGATGTTCTTCCGGTCGCTCTGACGTGACGGTGAGCGTTCAGCTCCGCGTGTTCCTGGGCTCCTCCCGCTCGCGCTGCCAGCGTTCGAGCAGCGCCGGGTACTCCCGCTCGATGAAGGCGAACAGGTCCCGCATCTCCTCCAGCTGGGTGCAAGCGGCGGGTGTGTCCGGCGTGACGGCCAGTCCCCGTTCGGCCAGCTCACGCATTGCGCTCGCCATGACGGCATTGCGGGCCAGGAGTCGCACCCAGGCATCGGCTCGGACGCGGTAGTGGTCGCGGCGATCGCCGGGTACGCCGACCCGCTCGATGAGGCCGAGGTCCACAAGCATTCGGGTGGTCAGGCTGATCGCGCCCTTGCTCGCTGAGAGTGCGTCAATGAGCGCGCCCGTCGGCTGAAGGGGCGGTTCAGCGGTCATCAGGAAGCCCAGCACCCGGCCCGCCATGCGCGGCAGGCCCTGCCCCTCAAAGAACACCCCGACCTCCTCGACGTACTGCGCGCGTTCCGGGGTGATCACGAGGTCTCCCTCACGGTGGTTGCGTTCGCGGTCCTGCCCGCGCCGCTATTCATCACGTCGCGGCTGAAGGCGGTGAGCTGACGCAGGTAGTCAGGGTTCTCCTGGTCGTTGCCGTGCCCGTAGCCGCCGTACAGCTTGAGGGTGGCGTGGGGAATCAGCCCGGCCATCTCACGCTGGATGTAGGCGGGGATCACCTGATCGTCCGCACCGCCGATGACGAGGGTCTCGCAGGTGATGCGGGGCAGCACGTCGCGCTGGTCGATGTCGAGCAATCCTTCGAGGACGCGCCGCAGCCGCATGGGATCGCGGAGCCTGCTGAAGCCCAGCAGCGGCCGGAGGGGGCGGTACTTCGCAACGGTGGCTGGACGAAAGGTCTTCTCGATGCTGTCCCAGTTGAAGTCGCGCCACTCGCGCCGGTCGAGCTGAGTAAGCCAGCGGGTAAGAACCGCGCGGGTTTCGGGCGCGGTGCGGTGCATGGTGACGGAGAGGACGAGGCCACGCACGAGGTCGGGGCGCAGCGCGGCGAGTTGCTGGCCGATGGGGCCGCCGCCGGAATTGCATTCGACGATGCCGCCCATCCAGCCGAGCTGGTCGAGGGCGTGGAGGTAGTCGCGGGCGTGGTCCTCCATTCGCCAGTGCGCGGGGAGAGGGTCGCGGCGGCTGAGGTAGGTGATGGTGAAGGTGTTCAGGCGGGGGCGGAGGTAGAGGGCGAGGGGAAGGCGGGCGTGTCGCGCGGTGGCTTTGCCATCACCAGCGCCGGGGATGAGAAGGAGGGGGATGGGGCCGTGGCCGAGCCGTAGGCCGTGGAGGACCGCGTTGTCGGGCGTGAGGTTCTTCAGGATGGTGACGCGTGGGAGGAGCATGGAGGTCCTTTCGAGGTGAGGGAAGGTGAACCCAGGCTGGTTGTTTAAAAAGTTCAATACTTATTGAACATAGCTTGCGCTTGGTCAAGAGCAACCCGCACGCCGAGTTCAGCGTCCACCTGAAGCTGATGGCATCGACATCGCTAGAGACCGCCTCATCTCTCCCACAGAGACCTTTCCCCGACGGTTCGGGCCATCCATGGCTGGCGGCACCTGCCCACCCCTGCCCACGACGCCTGCATCCCGAGCACACCCTGACCTCTTCCGACCGGGTTTTCCTCTCGGACACCGCGCGGCTGCTCGGCAGCGCCGCCTTCGGGGGGCTCGCCAGGAAGAGCCAGGCTTTCGATGTGCAGCGCCATCGCACCATCCACTCCCGGCTCACGCACACCCTAGAAGCTGCGTACGTCGCCCGCGCCCCCTCGCGCTGGCTTGGCCTTGAGTGGGGGCGCCGGTGCTCAAGTCGCGAAGCACGGGCCGCTTGTCCTGCGTGCCGTTGGCGGAGTCCACAATCCTGAAGCGGTACGAGACCCAGGGGCATGTGGAGTGCTCATCTCTTGCACCTGGATAGGTAGCGAAACGGCGCTCCCAGACGCGAGAAAGAGGGTGTGTGGAACCAGGGGCTTCGCGGGGAGCGCGCTCGTATTCTGGCAGAGGCGCTCCTCGCCGTTCCGAATAGTCCGTATCAGCAGCGCAGCCTGGAGGCTGCGCTGGGGCTCTTTCTCGACCTGAAGACGAAAACGGCCCTGCACCGAGCCCACACGGTCAGTGCCAGTGCGCTCAGTCGCCTGCTGAACGTGTACGAGTGGGACACGGCGGAGTGCAGGGCGACCCTGGTCCAGGCCCAATGGGCCGCCCTGCTGCTCGCGGCGCGGCGCAAACACCATCCTCGCTTGCGGCTGTGCGTGGACCTCACCAGCGTTCCGAAGACGGGACGCGACCTCCCCTTCGTCCGCGTGCAGGGCGAGGTCTACGGCATTCATCTGGTGGTACTGTACGCGGTGTACGGAGACCTGAAGTTTCCGGTGGGCTACCGGGTCTATCGGGGGCAGGGGTCCCCTGCCCCCGTCCGTCTCGCCTTGGACCTCCTGACCACGGTTCCTGCCGAAGTGAGCCGCCGCTTCGACGTGTGGGTGTTAGCCGACAGCGGTTTCGAGTCGTCGGCGTTCCTTCAAGGCGTACGGGACCTGGACTTCGAGTTCGTGGTCGGTGTTCGCTCGACGCGCCGCACCGACCACCCGGGTCACGTCACTGTGCAGCAGTGCGACCACGGGAGTTGGGTGAACCTCGCCAACTGGCCCTGGGAGCCCCTGACGCTGGCCCGGGTCGACCGAGGCGAGCGGACCTTTTTCTCTGTGGCCTCCCAACTGCTCCCGGGCAACCTCGTCGCCCGGGAGGGGGGAAAACGGTGGGTCATCGAGTCTTTTTTCAAAGAGGCCAAGCCTGGCTTCGGGTTGAATCGGTTCGCGTTGCGAACCGCGCAGGGACTGGACCGCTGGGTCTTGCTGGTCTTCGCAGCGTTCACGCTGGCGTTGCTCTGCCGCGCCGACACCCTCTCACTGGAACAAGCGGCCGAAGTCGCGGCCCGAGTGGCCCTACCCCTGCTGGTCGTTCAGCGCCTCGCTCTACAGGTCTGGCGAGAGGAGGAATTCCTGCGCCAGCACGGCTATTCACTCGCCCTATCCAGGTGCAAGACCTGAGGAGTGGAGTGCCACTCTCGGGCTTGCCAATGCGGGTGCCTCAGGGGCACATACGGCACGTCGGATGGCGGGATGACCTCTGGGAAGTGTGACGGCAGGGCAGCTCTTCCGATCTGGCGCACAGAGGCGTGACAACAGCAGACCGCCTGTCCTGCGTCTAGCTGCTGACCGCTCAGCACGGCGTCACCCCCCAAACAACTGGCCACACTCGCACCAGAGCGTTCTTTCTCACCGCTGGAGGTGCACCCGCAGTTTGGCGGCCAGCGTGAGGTAGAACTCGGGGTGATGCAGGTAGGCGACGTGCCCGGATTGGAGGGGGTCGTCCATAGGAAACTCCATGTCATGAGCGCCCTCCACGACGCCTTCCGCCCGGAAGCTCAGCAGGTCCTCCAGGCTCCAGACATTCCAGAAGTACCCCAGGTGGGGTGAGTGGGACAGGGGCACGGCGTGAGGCGACTCCTCCTCCAGAAAGAGCCCCAGTTCCTTGAAGAGGCCTACCTGGCTGCCCGCCGCGCACCAGAAGTCGACTCTCAGCCTGGCAAGAGCCGGGTCAGCGGGGACGAGGGCGGTCAGCGCGTCGTACAGCAGCTGACCGCCCATGCTATGCGTGAGCACGATCAACGGCTCCCCGGTGCCCTGCCGGGCCTTGTCGGCGGCATGCAGGCCGTCCAGCACTCGCTGGGCAATGCGCCCCGGGCTTCCAGCCGTGCCCCGCCCGTTCAGGTAGCACAGCACGTCCCCCAGGAAGAGGGGCATAAAGGCCTCCAGCGGACGGCGGACGCTGAGCATGACCCGCTGCATGTCCCGCTGGCGCTGGAGCCGCCATTCCTCGGACAGGGGAGGCCAGAGCAGCGCGGGTCCCGCCGCCGGATGCAACCGGGCGCGGACAGCCGCCTCGGCCAGGGACCACTGGTCGGGTGGCGGCGTGAGGCGCAGCACGTCGCGGAAGGAGGTGTCCCGGGCGACTGCCCACCCCGCCTCTACAAGCGCAGGCCAGTCGCCCGGGGGAGCGGCCTGTCGCAGCCGCCGTTCCAGCAGTTCGCCCAGGACTTCCTCGTCCAGAGCGTCCAGCCGTTCCGGCCAGGGCCTGTCCGGGAGGCGGGACCCCTGAAAGCGGCCGCCCAGCGCGTAGCGGGCACCGAGATCACCCCAGTAGAGGAACGACAGCGCCACCTCCTCGGGATGGGCCGGGTTCAGGGCAGGTGCGACGTGCGCCCTGAGCGACTCCTGGATCTGAGACCAGTTCACGCCCCGGGTGAGGCGGTGCAGGGTAGCCCACTGGGGTTCGTCCCCTTCCCGGATGGCGACGCCGTGAATGAAGAGGATCGGCATGACCTACTGTAGGCACGCGGCGTGCGCGTGGGGGCCAGGGCCGGGTGCGTTCCGGCTGCGGCAGGAGCCTTGACTCGGTCTAACTTGGCGATAGCCGCAGAGCCTCCCCCGGTGTTCTCCAGCACCCCACATTGGGGTGATTGGTGATGGGCACGTGACTTCCTCCTGCCAGGCTAACGGCATCACTGATGCAGGACAGGAGGGCCGCGTATTCACAGGGTCCCTGTTCCGATTGACGGTCCAACCTGTGACGAGGAGGCTGCGCGGCCCTCGCTTGACATGGCCACCAACCAGGGTGCCGTCATGTGCTGCTGCCTGCTGAGGAGGACTGCTCGCTGGCAGGCCACTTGGTGGGAGGAGAACGCCACTGGAAGCCATGGCGTACACGCCAGCAACGCCGAGGACGACCGCCTCACCGCGCAGCCTTTCCGGGATCAGGGGACGTGGGGTGGCTGTCCGGGTGAACCTCAGCATGAGCAGCAGGCCAATCATGACGAGGGGCAGCAACCAGGTCGGGAAGGACGTCGTTGTAAAGGACATGGGGGACCTCCGTTCTCTTGCCTTGAACCCACGTTCAGACGGCGGGCGATCACAACATGCTTTTGTGGGGCTGCCGTAAGTCGGGTGCGTCACGGGTCGCTCCTGGAATCCTCCTTGTTCACTCGGGCGTCGATGTCGGCATGGGAACCGCAGGATGCAGGTGGTGCGCTGGCCGATGCCGCTCCCCCAGGACGGCGGCAGCTGGACACACAGGAGACCGAGTGCCAGGGAAATCTCAGGGCGAATCCTCCTCTGTTACTTTTGCCGTGGGTACGTGTCTGCGGGAGGCTCAGAAGTATGGGCGTCGGGGAGGACCTGGGGATGGTCATGCAGAGTGCTCCTCTGCATTCTGTGGATGAGGGCGGGGCGGGTCCAATTCTCGGCCGCGGAAACCATTCCGGAGGAGAATGAGGACGCGACGAACCCGGACAGCGAACGCTCCTGCCCGACGCCCAGGGGTCCTCTGGTGGGAGAGCAGGGACGGCGGCCCCGATACCGGCGAAGGTTCTGGCAACTTAACCTCCCGAGGTCAATGACTCCAGCAGGCCGTCTAACGTTCAGGCAGTCTGCTGAACCACTTCCTGCCAGACTTGCGATGCGACAAGCCCGGCGCTGGAGACGCCCCCGTACTGAGCGCCGTCATGACGCAGGACCTGTGGAAGTAGGTCCCGCGTCACCATGGTGGGCCGCGTGGATCCAGTCGGCGCTCGTTGCGGTATACCCCACGTTGGTCTCCAGCAATCTCAGGATGACGTGGCGTGTCCAGCCGCCCTCGGGCAGCGTCATGTCGCGCGTGTCGGCGTACTCCTTGGCCCCGGGCGGGCAGGTCGCGTCGCGTAGCAGCACCACGCGGTAGTTGCGTTCCTGCGCGGCCCAGGCCGTGTGATACACGCAGGACTTGAGGCTGAATCCGACGAGGACAAGCGTCTCGACGCCCCATGAGCGCAGGTACGGGTCGAGGGCGGTATCGCGGAAGCCGTTCTGGTGGGCCTTCTGAAACTCCGCCTCATCGTCGCGCGGCGTGAGTTCGGGGAGGTACGCGGGCCGCAGAGGCTTCCAGCTGGACGAACCGAGACGTTCCCGGCCGTGACGCAGGCCGTGAAGTTCACGGTGGATGTTACGTGGTCCGCCTTCCCCGCCGGGCGCATTGTGCAGGTACACGACGCGCACACCGAAAGACCGGGCGGCGTGCAGGGCGGGCGCGATCACGTCCGTCTTGACGCCCTGGTCGTAACGGCCGGGAGCGTCGCCGTCGCAATCGACGAGGAGGAATGCGACGGTCGAGGACTCAAGGGTGAGGGTGCGGTGGGCGTGCTGGTCGTGGTCGCTCCACCAGCGGACGGGCAGTTGGAGGTGGGGCTGGGTCATGGCTTCATGGTGGAGCAGCGAGGCGCACGGCACGGCCAGGGGATGAGGTCAGGACCTCGTGCCCATCCCCTTCCATTTTGTGGATCTGGGGTATCCCCCAACCCGACGTCAGAGTAGGGTGGATTTTGGTGTTTTCTGACATCGTCCCGTGAAGGTCTCAGACCTCAACCTGACACCACAAGGGCCGCTGAGAGCGGCTGCCTCCCTGTGGCTGCTTTCGCTCGGGGATTGTGCAATGCAGAAACGCCGTGTTCATTCCGCCACCTCGTTGCCGCGAAATCCTTCGTTTACACATGTCGGGGCAGCCCGATGTGGAACGCGGCCCCTTCCCCAGGTGTACTCTCCGCCCACACCCGCCCGCCGTGACGTTGCACCACCCGCTTCACCATCGCGAGTCCCACCCCGCTGCCCTCGAACTCGTCTGCCCGGTGCAGGCGCGAGAACATCCCGAACAGCTTGTCGGCGTACTGCGGATCAAACCCGACGCCATTGTCCGCCACGGTCACGACGGTTTCCCCAGGGTCCTGATACGCCGAGACCGTCACGACGGGTGCGGGATTCAGCGCGCTGTACTTCACGGCATTCCCCAGCAGGTTGACCATCACCTGCCGCAACAGGGTCGGGTCCCCCCGCACGGTCGGCAGGGTCCCCACGCGCACCTCCACCTGCGCTCCGGTGGTTTCCAGGTGCAGGTCCTCGCACGCTTCCCGCACCAGTCCGTTCAGGTCCAAGTCCACCACGCTGAGAGGTTGCCGGGAGGTGCGCGCGAAGGACAGCAGCGCGTCGGTCAGTCTGGTGAGGCGTGCGGCGGACGTCTCGATGATGCCCAGCGGTCTGAGCACCCGGTCCGGCGCGTCCTCTCCCACCGCACGGCGCAACACGCTGCTGAAGCCCATGATGTGCCGCAGCGGAGCACGCAGGTCGTGGGACACGCTGCTGGTGAACGCGTCGAGTTCCGCATTGAGCTCCTCCAGTTCCGCCGTGCGCCGAGCCAGCCCCTCCACGGCCTCGGCGCGCTCCAGGGCCAGCCGTACCTTGCCCATCGCTGTTTCCAGCAGCACCCGGTCCGCCTGGGTCCACCCATGCTGGTGGTACAGCGCGATCACCAGGACCCCGAACAGGCCACTCCCTGTCCCAACCGGGAACGACGCGGTGGACAGCAGCCGCGCAAGGGCCTCGGGAGACAGATGCCCGGTGTTCGGCTCGAAGTGGTCCTGGTACAGCGGCGCCTGCGTGTCGAAGGGCACGTCCAGCAGCGGGGCCTCACCGTGGGGCAGACCCCGCAACAGGACGGCCTCGACCGTCCCGTCCGGCATCTCGCCCTCCAGGCTGCGGACCTGCCAGCGACCTGCGTCCAGCTCGAAGTACCCCGTGACGCCGTGGGGCAGCAGGGTCAGCAGGATCTGCTGCGCCCGGCGGAGCAACTTGACCCGGTCGGTCTCCACCGCGAGGTCACGGCTCAGCACCCCGAAGGCGTCGAGCGCCCGGTTACGCGCAGCGAGCTCACGGGTCCGGTCCTCGACCGTGCGTTCCAAGGTTGCGGCCCACTGCTGCGCCTCCTGATACAGCCGCGCGTGATCGAGGGCCACACCCGCCCGCCGCGCGAGTTCCAGGGCGAAGTCGAGGTCCTGGGCGTCGTAGTGTCGTTCGGTCTCCGCGAGCGCGAAGGCCAGCACCCCCACCGTGCGGCCATGCGCGACCATTGGGACACCCAGGTACGAACGCAAGCCCAGGGCGTGCACCTGGCGGGTGTGGTCCGGGTCGCGGCCCTGCGCGCTGATCAGGGCGGGCGTGATGACCGGCACGAAGAGCGGTTTCCCCGTCCGCAAGACCTCGGGGGCGCCACCCGGGTCGTCGATTCGGAGCGCCACGGCGCTCGTCACCGCGCGCACGAGCTCGACCTTCGCGGGGTCCTGGTGGGCCACGGTGACCACCCTCAATTCCTCACCTTGCGGGAGGTACACGGCGCACCAGTCCGCCACGGCGGGCACCGCGAGTCGCGCGAGGCTCTCCAGGGTGGCGTTCAGGTCGAGGGAGTTGGCAAGGTCGCTGCTGGCGCGCGTGAGGAACGCCCCGTACTGGCGCGCACGGGCTTCAGCTTCCTGAGACCGTGTGCGCTCGAGGGCCTGGGCAGCCTGCGCGGCCACAGCGTTCAAAAAAGCCTGTTCAGCCGGATCGAACAGCCGGGGTGTGGGAAAACTCAGACCAAGGGCGCCGAAGGTGTGGGCCTCGAACCGGAGCGGGAGCGCGGCCCAGGCCTCGTGCGTGTTCTCGACGCTCAGCAACACCTGGAATGACTGCTCGGCCTCCTCGCGGGAGTGAACGAACACCGGGTACCCCTCGCGTGCGGCGGTGGCGAGCGGGACGGGTGAGGCGAGCGGGAAGGCCGCCCAATTCCGGAAGCTCTCCTCGGGCAGGCCGTTCGCGGCGATGACACGCAATACCTCGTCGTCCTCGTCCAGAGCCACCACGACGGCGAAGGCCACACCGAGCGCGGGCGGGACAACCCGCACGAGCACCTCAGCCACCTCGCGGGGGCTGGCCGTCTCAATGAGGCTGGTGCTGATGGTGGCGAGGGCGCGGGCGTGCTCCTCCGCCTGTTTGCGTTCGTGGATGTCTCGGTGGTAGACGATCAGCCCGCCGCCACTGGGGTACGCGTCAAGGCTGACCCAGCGGCGCATGACGGCGGAGAACACCTCGAAGTGCGCGGCACGCTGCTGCCCGAGCGCGTCCTGCAACCGCCGGTACCCCTCACCGCTCACCGCTTGGGGGAGGACGTCACCCAGCTTCTTCCCGAGGGCGTCAGGTGTGAGGCCGAGAGCGCGCCGAGCGGTGGCGTTGAGGAAGGCGAAGCGGAACTGATCGTCGAGAACGTAGAAAACGTCTTGGACGTCATCAAGGAGCTCAGGCAGAGAGGGCTGGGTCACGTGAAGGGCTCCTGGCGAGTCGGTCGTTCAACCGCTCAGAGTAGCAGTCGCACCCAGGATGTCTGTATGAATTCCGCAGGGGAAGACCTCCGCCTCGTGAACGGCAGACCCGGACAGGACGGCAACACCCTTCGTTTCCGCAAAGCCGACGTACAGCCAAAGCACAGCGCGCCGTTGCCCCTTGTCTCCCCCGACCCTATGCCTCACGGCGCCTCACTTGCATTCGACCCGGCCCAGTGGGTCGGGGCTGTTCATCAACGCGGCACACGCGGCGGACCAGGCGGGATCTCCCGGGGAAAGCGCGGTGCGGAGGTAGGCCCAGGTCAGCCGCCCGACCGCCTCCACACGCTCGGGGCTCTCGTCGTTCGTCTCCGCCGCGTCGTACCCGGAGATGCCGCCGAGAAGGTGTCCCGCGCCGAACAGCGTCAGCAGGCATTTGGGGCCGGGACTCAGGCGGTACGCATCTGCCCGGTAGTCCACGCGCTCCGAGAAGTTGGGGTTCACGTCCCTGTCACCCACCACCACGAGGGCTGGTGTTGTCATTTCGGCGAAGCTGAGGTTGCGAAGGACGGGATAACGCTGGGCCGCGAACGTGCCGGGATCAACGCTGCTGCCCGGTGCGGCGAGGATCACCCCCGCCTTGATCCGGGCATCGGCCATGTCGACGGCCACTCCTCGTTCGTCCGTCACCCGCTCACCCAGCAACATCCCGGCCGTCAGCCCGCCCAGGGAATGCCCCGCCACGGCGATCCGGTTTCGGTCGAGCCGCCCAAGAAGACCCGGAACGGAAGCCTCGATGACGTCAAGGCCGGCCAGGATGCGCCGCATGTCCTCAGCCCGGGACCGCCAGAACAGGGGAGCCTCGGGGTCACTCGCATCGACGATGCCGCGAAGCGTCATTGAACTCAGGTGGGTGGGTTGGATCACGACGAAACCGTGCGCCGCCCAGAAATTGGCGAGCGGGCCGTAACCGTTCAGAGAGGAGAGGTTGTTCGAGTTGCCGTGGCCGTGCGAGAGGAGAATGACGGGCAGGTCGCCTCCCGTGACGGGCGCGGACACCCGCACCTGCAAGTCTACGGCGCGTCCCGGAGAGGACAGCACCACCGGAGCGACCGAGACGACTGGAGTGGGCGCGCTGACGGGTATGGTTTCGGCTGCACGGATGGGCCTGTTCATGAGGCCGCCTCCTTTGGGGTCAGGTGTCAACGGCGGCGCAGCGAGGGGTCGAGCAGGGCGGGCGGCGTGTCGAACTTTTCGTGCGGGGCCAGGTCAGTGCCGGGAGGGACGATGCTGTCAATCGCGTCCAGCACGTCGGTGGAAAGCACAGTGTCCGCGGCGGCCAGTTGCGAGTGCAGGTGCTCCAGCGTGCGGGGGCCGATGATCGCGCTGGTGACGGCGGGGTGGGCCTTCACGAACCCGAGCGCGAGCTGAATCATCGTCAGGCCAGCCTCGTCGGCAACCCTCGCCAGTTGCTCCACCGCGTCGAGCCTGGCCCTATTGGACGGGATGGACAGGTCGAACCGCTGCGGCATGAAGGTGGAGCGGCTGGTGGTGATCTCCCGGCCCTCACGGACCGCCCCTGATAACCAGCCCGAGGCGAGTGGGCTCCAGACCAGCACGCCAAGCCCGTACTCCTCAGTCACGGGCAGGACATGGGCCTCGACCCCGCGTTGGAGGATCGAGTAGCCCGGCTGCTCCGTGACGTACCGGCCCAGGTGGTGGTCCCGGGCCGCCCACTGCGCCTGCACGATGCGGTGGGCCGGGTAGGTCGAGGAGCCGAAATACCGGATCTTTCCCGCGCGCTGAAGGTCCGTCAACGCCGAGAGGGTCTCCTCGTCACTGGTGGTGGGGTCCCAGCGGTGGATCTGGTAGAGGTCGATGTGATCGACACCGAGGCGGCGCAGGCTGTTCTCCACCGCAGTGACGAGCCAGCGTCGTGAGCCGCCCCGGTGGTTGCGCCCGTCCCCCATTGGCAGGCTGGCCTTTGTGGCCAGCACGATGTCGTCACGGCGCCCGGCAATGGCCCTGCCGACCATCTCCTCGGACTCGCCGCCGCTGTACACGTCGGCGGTGTCGATGAAGTTGATCCCGGCGCCCAGGGCGGCATCGACAAGGGCGGTGACTTCCTCCTGAGTAGTGCGTCCGATCTGGCCGAAGTTCATCGCGCCGAGCGCGAGCGAGCTGACCTGGACGCCGGTGCGGCCGAGGATGCGGTAGTGCATGAGATTGTTCCTCCAGAGTGGGGCCGTGATGGCCGAACGGGGCGTAGTCGCCGGGCCTCCGTTCGGGTACCATGCCCAAGCGGAACGACGTTCCAATAAAATACGGAACGATGTTCCGCTTGTCAAATAGTGTGATGGAGGGAGGCGGTACAGTGATGGAGAGGGACGAGCGAGCAGGACAAGACACCCGGCCTAGGCGGGCCGATGCTCGGCGGAACGAGCAGACGCTGCTTGACGCCGCTGCCGCCCTCTTTGTCACGTCCGGCGTCAATGTGCCGATACGTGACATCGCGGCCAAAGCTGGCGTCGGAACGGGCACCATCTACCGGCACTTCCCGACCCGGGCGGACCTGATCGTCGCCGTCTATCGCCATCAAGTTGAAGGCTGCGCCGAGGCTGGTCCAGCCCTACTTGCCAGCAGCCCCACGCCTTTCGAGGCGCTGAGGCAATGGATCAACCTCTTCGTTGACTTCCTCATCACCAAGCACGGGCTGGCTGCGGTAATGCAGTCCGACCAACCCAGCTTCAACGCTCTGCACGCCTCCTTCCTTGATCAGCTCGTGCCCGTCTGTGCCGTCTTGCTCGACGCCGCAGTGATGGCTGGTGAGATCCGCCAGGGCGTAGAGGCCTACGAACTGATGCGCGGCGTCGGCAACCTCTGCATTGGCGCAGGGAATGACCCCCGCTATAACGCCCGTCGCCTGGTCGAACTGCTCATCGCCGGACTACGGACGCCGGAAGGATTGCTGGACCAAGTGGAACACCGCTAAAGGCGTGGTCTCTGGTCGCAGAGGCGGCTTTCTGCTGTAGCCCCACCTCACGCAACGTGTCCTGAGCACGCCAGTTCACAGATCAGCCCACCGCTTCTGTCTGGCATCCGTCAGCCGTCACGTACCCGCCGTTACGGCAACGGCGGCGGGCAGGGTGAAGTGGAAGGTGCTGCCCTCGCCCGGCGTGGACGTCACCCAGGCGCGTCCCCCATGGCGTTCCACGATGCGCCGCACGATCGCGAGGCCCATCCCAGTACCCGGGAACGCTTCACGCGGGTGCAGGCGCTGGAACATCTCGAACACTCGCTCGACGTACGCTTCCTCAATGCCCAGGCCGTTGTCGCGCACCTCGAAATGCCACAGGTGCCCTTCAGGAGTGGCGGAGACGTGCGCGCTCGGCGGCACACCCGGACGCCGGAACTTCACGGCGTTGCCGAGCAGGTTCGCGAACACCTGCGCCAGCTGGGCCGCGTCCCCGGGAACGACGGGCAGCGCGTCCCAGGTGATCTGCGCACCACTCGTGGTGATCGCCGCGTTCAAATCAGCGAGTGTACGTCCTAACACTTCCTCGGTGTTCACCAGTCCCCAGTCCTGGGTTTCAGCACGAACGCGGGAGTACGCCAGCAGGTCCTCGATGGTGGTCTTCATGCGCTGCACACCGTCCACCACGAATCGAGCGTACCGCGCGGCTTGAGCGTCGCCAGCGCCGGACCGCCGAACGAGCAGTTCCGTAAAGCTCGCGACGGTGCGCAGGGGTTCCTGGAGGTCGTGAGACGCAACGAAGGCGAACCGCTCCAGGTCGCGGTTGGAGCGCCGCAACTCCTCGTTGGCGGCCTGCAGCGCGTGCTCGGTGCGCCGCCGTTCAGTGATGTCCCGGAAGGTCACCACCACCCCCTCCTGGATGCCGCTCCCATCCAGGAGGGGCGTAGCACTGTATTCCACCGGGAAGGCCGTGCCGTCCCGCCGCCAGAACACCTCGTTCGTGACCTGGCGTTCCGTGCCGTCCCGCGTCACTTGGCAGATGGGGCAGTCCGCGAGCGGGTACGGTGTGCCGTCGGCGCGGGTGTGGTGCAGCAGGGCGTGTTGCTGCTGGCCGAGCATCTCGTCGAGCGCGTAGCCGGTCATCCCCAGCGCCGCCGGATTGGCGAACGTCGTATGCCCCTTCAGGTCCAGGCCGAACACCCCGTCCGCGGCAGAGGCGAGAATCTGCTCGTTCAAGGCCCGCAACTCGTTGTTCTCGTCATTCAGCGTCCGTTCCAGTGCTTTGCGGTCGGTGAGGTCGAGCACGAACCGGACTTGCAGATCTTCCCCGTCGCCCAGCTGCGCCACCACCACCAGGACGGGCAGGCGGCGGCCGTCGGCGAGCAGGTATTCCTTCTCGTACGGATCGCTGTGGCCCCGCGCCTGTGCCTGAGCGAGGGCCCGCTTGTCCTGCGCCCGCCACTCCGGCGGCGTCAGGGCGTGCCAGTTCACGCCCCCCACGTCCAGGTCTGCACGCGTCACGTTCAACAGGCGCAGGTACGCGTCGTTCGCGTACGACACCCGGCCGTCGGGGTGACCGAGCGCCACCCCGATGGGGTTCACGTCAGCCAGGCGCCGGAAGTGCGCCGCACTCGCGCGCAGCGCCGCCTCAGCCTCCATGCGGTCGTGAATGTCCACCGCGTACCCCAACCACTGGTACTCGTCGGTCGCCTGGTCCGCGGGCAGAGGCACCACGTGGGCGGTGTGCCAGCGATACGTGCCGTCCGTGCGGCGGAAGCGGATGTCCGCGGTGTACGGGGTGCCGGTGGCCAGGCCGCGCTGGCGCGCTTGCACTGCGGTTGCGCGGTCGTCGGGGTGGATGGCCTCAGCCCACTCGAGTCCCTGCGTCCGGGTGGGGAGCCCGGTGAAGGCGTGCCAGTACCCGTTGAACTGGTTCGACTGCCCGCCTTGCCTGGAGGTCCACAGGATGTGCGGCAGCGCCTCGAACAACGTGCGGTAACGCTGCTCGCTGCGCCGCAAGGCCTCGCGCCTGCGGTGTTGTTGCAGGGCGAAGGTGGCGAGCCTGGCCCCGGCTCGCGCGATGTCCTCCTGCGCGGCAGTCACTTTCGTGGGCGCGGCGAAGTACAGCGCCAGGGTGCCGTGCACCTCGCCGGTCTCGTCAAGCAGGGGTACCGACCAGCAGGCCCGCACCCCGAACGCGTCCGCAAACCCGCGCATTTCCGGCCAGCGGGGGTCGGTGTGGTAGTCCTCCACCGCGGTGACCTGCACGCTCTGCGCGGTGACCCCACAAGCGCCGCCGGTGTGCCCGAGCGGTACGGCCCCAAGCGCCCCCCGGAAGGCGCTCTCCAGACTGGGCGCCGCCTGCACCCGCAGCACGCCACTGGCCGCGTCCAGGCCCATGACGGCGCACCGCGCCGTGTCCCCGACCAGCGACTCCATGAGGCGCGCGGTGCGGGTCAGGACGTCCGCGAGGGGTTCGCCGCGGGTGAGGGCCTCCAGGATGTCGGCCTGACCGCGTGCGAGCTGCTCCCCGCGCACGCGGCCAGTGATGTCGCGTGACACCGCGAGGAGGTGCGTGACCTGCCCCTGGGCATCGCGCACACCCCGCACGGTGACGTCCCACCATTTGGGCGTGCCCGCAAGGGTCCGGCAAAAGCCCTCGAAGTGCGCCGTGTGGCCTTGACGCGCCCGTTTCACCGCGGCCTCGACGTGCGGGCGGGTGTCGTTTTCCCAGAACTCCGGCCAGTACGCGCCCGCGCACATCGCGAAGTCGGGGACTTCCATGACGCGCTGGCCGCCAGCGTTCATGGCGAGCAGCTGCCCGTTCAGGTCAAGGGTCTTGATGCAGTCCGGGCTCTCGTCCCAGGCGAGCTGCACGGCTGTTGCGGGAACATGCTGCACGTTGGTGAAGACGAGCAGCCAGCGCGCGGGCAGCGTTCCCGCTGCGGGCAGGGGTTGGTGGTCGGCGCGGTGGTCGCGGTACGTGCCGTCAGCGGTGCGCAGGCGCAGGGTGAGGGCGCTGGGGCGTCCGTGCGCGCGGTCGTTCGCCCACTGCCCCAGCGCGTGCGCGGCCTCGTCCGGGTGCAGGGCGGCCTGGAGGTCCGGCGTGTCCAGGCCCGTGCTGACCTGCCAGGCAGGATTGGCATACGCGCCCTCACCAGCCTCAGTGGTGCCGATTGCGGCCTGCGGCAGGCCGTCGAGCGCGGATAACCCAGGCGCCCGGGTATGGTGCGCCGGGAAGTTCATCCGCACAGCCTATGCCAGCGGGCGATTCTTATCTGCGGGTCGTCTCGCCTTTGTGCGTGCCTCATGTTTCTCTCCGGTGAGCCATGCGCCCTGCCCGCCGTCGGAAGTGCCCATGAAGCCCCCAGTCCTGTTGTCAGCACGCCCAAGACAGTTCGGGCAACTTCACCGGCGGAGGGTGAACACGGCGCTCAGGTAGCGTTGCCCGACGGCCGGGGCATCACCGTTCAGGGCCTCCTGGGTGAACTTCACTTCGTCCAGCCGCACCTTGAAGCGTTCCAGCGGGCTGAAGGTCTTCAGGGCGGTGGGCACCTGGGCCAGCGGGGTGGCGCCGCTGGCGTCGGTGGGATCAGCGAGTCCCTTGGCGAACGGTTGTACCCCCCCGCGCAGGTCGTAACGCAGCACCTCGCCGTCCCCCTCTCGCTGAACCATCAGCTTGGGCACTACGCCAGCAGCAGGCACGCGGATGACGGTCATCACGTTCAGTTTTTCGGCGGGCTTGAGCCGCACCGCCAGACTCTCGCTCGTGCCATCGTGGGCCACGGCCTGCACGTAGGAAAAGCCGCGGTCCTGGGCGTCGAAGGCGGTGGAGCGCAGGTCTGGCCAGTAGCAGCGCACCTCCGCCTTCTGCGGGTTGTGGACGGTGAAATGGAGGACCAGCAGCTTCTCGGCGGCCTTGGGGAAGTACACCGTCTTGCCGATCACCACGCGGCCCACGCTGTACTCGGCCTTCAGCAGCGTGAAGTTCAAGGGGCTTCCCTTGCCCAGGGTGAAGGTCTGCCCCAGCTTCGCGGCCACTCCAGCGAGCTGAGTGGTGCCTTGGACGACGCGGGTCGGTGCGGCGGCGTGTGCCGCCCCTGTGAGCGTCAGGGTGGCGAGAAGGGGAAGGAAGCGGCGGGCGGTGATCTGATTCATGGCGTCTCCTGGGTGGCCTGTGCGGCCTTTGAGCTGCGCCCACCGTAGGAAAACGGGGATGATGAGCCGATGGTGGAGGGAAAGGAGACGGAGAGGCCCCGTGTTCCGAGACCTACCCGCCCGCCCTGCCCTCTTAACGTTCGCGCCAGTACGCCACCGCTGCCGCCACGCCGAACTCCTGCTCGATCTTGCCCTCCCACACGCCGGTGGAGGCGTCTGGCCCTGCGCCCAGCGACCCCTTGAGTTCCACGCGCATCCCAGCGTCCTGAATGCCGCCTTTGCCGAACTTGATGTACACGCCCTCCTTGGCACCCACGCCGCCTGTAGCAGGCACGCTCTTGGGAAGTTTCAACTCCGCCTTGACCCCGGTAAACAGCGTCGCGTTGCCGTTCCAGTCCAGGCTCGCCGAGGCGAAGCCGCCCAGCCAGTCCGTGCCCATCAGGGAGGAGGTCGAGAGTTCGATGTCGATCTTCTTGCAGCTCAGCGACCAGCTCAGGCCCAGCCCCTGCCCCTTGAGAGTCGCCGAGGGTACCTTGGACTTGAGCTTCATGCTGGACAAGGCGCCGCCGCAGGGGTCGGCGTCGAGGGTGGGCAGTTCGGCGAGGTCGAGGGGCACGTTCGGCAGCGGGCCTGCACACACGGTGTCGAGGTCCGTCACGTCGCTCAGCAGGATGGCGCCGTACACGACCGGCCCGTAGAACGAGGCTTTGGCCGAGGCCTCGATGCTCGCCCGCTTCGCCGCCCGCACCCGCGGATCGGGAATGTTGGCGGCGAGTGCCGTCTCAAATTTCACCCGCGCCGACACGAAGCGCGCCATCGCCTGCTCCTGGCCCTTCACGTAGGGCCGGAAGGCGTCCATGTAGGTCTGTTCGGCGTCGTCGTAGACCTTCTTGCGCATCTCGCAGGTGATGGGGGCGGACAGCGCGGCGATGCCCCGCTCGATGGTTTTGTTGCGGGCGTCCGTCAGGGCGGGGCGGGCCTTTTCCATCGCGTAGTGCGCCCGGTACGCCGCCTGGTACGCGGGCCAGACCTCCGGCTCGAAGACCGAGGTGTTGATGGCTCCACTCACGAGCCCGTACCAGCGCAGCTCGCCGGGATCGAGCATCAGCGAGAGATTCGGCGCAACTGCCCGTGCGTGCAGGGCGTTCAGGATGCCGCGCCCCTCGCGCTCCAGGGCCTCGTACTTCCTGTTCAGCACGACGGCTTCCTGGCGGTTTCTGGGCAACTTGAGCTGTGGCAGGTCGAAGGTTGCCCCCCGCGAGAGGTCGAACAGCGTCCGGGCCGAGCGCCGGGTGGACGCCTGCTCGCGTGGCTTGAGGGCGTCGCCGTGCGTGCCGGGCGTGTCCTCGGTAATGATGAGGTCGCTTCTCTCGGGCGCGACGGTGCGGCGCAGGGCCGTGCGGAGTTCGCGCGTTGCCGCGGTCACGTCGCCCGAGCACAGCAGGGCCTTGGAGAGGTTCATCCTGGCCTCGGAGAGGTCGGGGGCGAGCGCGAGGGCCTGCTTCAGGGGAGCCTGCGCCTCACTCCAGCGCCCCAGGCCCAGGAAGGCGTGCCCCCGGTTCGTCAGGGCAATGGCCTGCCCAGGCACACCTCCGGGCGAGGGCAGCTTGCCACCCAGTTCCGCCGCCCGGTCAAGCACCGCGATGGCCTCGCGCGGCAATCCTGCCAGCGTCAGCACGCCCGCGAGGTTCACCAGGGTCATCGGGTCCTTGGGCTTTGCGCGCTGCCCGGCGAGCAGCAGGGCCAGGGCCGCCCGGGGACTCTCCGCCGCCAGGGCCGCTGCCACGTCTGACGAGGTGCTGCCCACCGCCTTCTTGCCCGCCGCGCCCACCAATGTTTGCGCTGCCTTGATCGCGGTATCGAAAGTCATCGCGCCCTTTTCCCGGCGGACGGGCAGGGGCAGCACCTTCGTTCCCTTCTCCTTTTGCTCGCGCAGCATCTTCAACGAGTGCTCCAACCCCGCACGTGCCGGGTCGCCGGGTTTCAGCGTGGCGAGCGTCCTCTCCAGGGTTTTGATCGCCTCGTCGATGTTCAGCCCGCCCACAGGTGCGAGGCCGGGCGTCTGGTAGTCGCGCACGGCGGGTCTGCACGCTTCCGCGCGGAGTTGGGCCACCTCGGCGCGCATCTCGGTTTCGGGACCCAGGATGGTCTGGTCGCTCAGGGACACCCAGGACCCAGCGGCCAGGGCGGGCGAAGCGAGGAGGGCGGCGGCGAGGGCCAATGGTCGACGTGCTCTGTTCATGGCCGCAGCGTGACGCAGGGGGGATGATGGCCGGATGGTGG
The DNA here is from genome assembly GCF_000381345.1 of Deinococcus apachensis DSM 19763. Classification (NCBI taxonomy): domain Bacteria; kingdom Thermotogati; phylum Deinococcota; class Deinococci; order Deinococcales; family Deinococcaceae; genus Deinococcus; species Deinococcus apachensis. The sequence goes on from NZ_KB906411.1 coordinate 32,549, forward strand.
GACGCCGGGTGGCCGGAACGGGCAAACCGGCACCGGGGAAAGGGCGGCTGGATGTGGGGAATCAGCCTCGGATTTCAATGAGAGGAGTTCCACCGGTTCGTCGCCCCGGTCCGGGCGGTGGAATCCGGCGACGCCGCTCATGTCTGGTCGGTGGTGACGGTGGCCCCGCTCGCGCTCGGCGAGGTGTCAACTCTGGCGGCGTTGAGATCAGGACTCGAAAGCGGAGCGCCCCTCACACAAGGAAGGGCGCTCCTGCGCTGGCCGCTTCAGGGATTGTTCAGGAACAGCCGCATGATGTTCTCCCTGCCGAAGTAGGCGAGGTAGCGAGTCGAAGGCGGCAGCGAGGTCTCGACCCGATTGCCGGGAGGTTGTGAGATGACCAGCCGCTGCCGAACACCGTTCAGCACCTGCGAGACACTGACGTAGTACGAGCCGAGCGGCACGTTGCGGACGCCCTCGCCCTCCACGTAGCGCCGCGTGAAGGTCTCCCTGTGGCCGAACACGTTGGGCACCTTCGGCTCGAAGGTCACTTCCAGGGTAGCGTAGTCGAGTTCGACGCCCGAGTGCGCAAGGCCGGGGTCTACAGAGCCGTAGGACTCCTGGAGGTACGGGCCAACCGAAATGTCACGCATGGCGCCCCGTGCGCCCTGGAAGGGTTTGTAATCGTCGGGCCCCCAGGTCATGACGGAGCCCGTGCCGCCCATGCTCATCAACACGTGCGCCTCGACGGTCCACTGGCGCGGCGTGCGGGGCAGGGTGATGCGGTAGCGTCCCGAGCCGTCGGTCGTGGCGCTCACCGGGCTGCCCGCCCCTTCCGGCGTGGCGACGACCTTTACGCCGACATGGGGCTCGTGGAGGACATTGTGTACGGTCCCCGTGACGACGTAGGGGGTGGCCGGGACGGGGGCGGGCGGGGCGGCAAGCACGCCCCCGAGGAGCAGCGAGAGGGTGGCAAGCAGGCGGATGGAGGGTGCCTGATTCAGGAGGACTCCCTCCCTCATTCGGGGTTCTTCCAGAACAGTTCCAGCGTGGGACCATAGTGGCTGTCCGGCAGGAAGCGGGCCAGGGCGCGGGCTGCGTAGTTGGGATTGTCGCGCGTGGCGATCAGCAACTGCTCGTTCACGCCGCCGCGCCTGTGGCTGGCCGTCACGTAGTACTGGCCCAGGGGCAAGTCCGGCAGGCCATAGCCGTAGGGATACTTGACGGTCACCGTCTCGGTGTTTTTCGCTGCATTCGGGCCGTCGGGCGTGAAGGTCACTTCCAGGGTGCTGTAGTCGATTTCCACGTTCGAGTTGTCGATGTAGTCGAGCACCTTGCCCTTGGGGGTGTCCTCGGCACGGTACACGAAATCGCGCACCGCGCCCTGGCTTCCGGCAAATGGATGGTCGTCTTCGGGAGAGAGGCGCACGTCGAAGTTCTGTCCGCCAAACGTCAGGGTCATGGAGGCCCCCACGTCCCAGGACCCCAGCGTGTGCGGCAGCGCGATGTGGTAGCGCCCCTGGGCATCGGTTTTCGCAGAGCCGTAGGTATAGGACACTGTGTGCGAGGCCGTGACCTCCACCCCTGCCAGCGGCTCACCGGCTTCAGTCAGGACGCGGCCCGTGACGGTGTACGCGCCGGGGGTGGGCGTGCTGGATGAGGGCTGCTCGGCGCCGGGGGGCGTAGGGCCGGGCTGGTCGGGGGCCGCGCTGCCACCGCAGGCGGAGAGGGTGGTGACGGCGAGGGCCAGCAGCAGCAACTTCGCGTTCTTCATGGCGTTCCTCCTGAAAGGCGACCTTGCCTGTGCCGCCTTTAGTGACCGGAGCGTAGAAGGCTGCGGATGATGGGCGAATGGTGCTGCATCATTGGGGTGCGGAGGGGCCGGTTCCGCACCACTGCTGCCCTGGAAAAAAGGCGTCCTGGCTGGAGCGAAGCCCCCGCCCTTCTCCTGCTGAGGGCTCAGCCCAAGAACACTGACCACGCCAAGTGGGACCCAAGGCCTCTTTAAGCGGGTGGAGATGCACGGCGACGTTCGACGTGGCCGTGCTTCCCCGGTCATGGCTTGAATGGCGCCGGTTCATCTAAGGACGGGCACTCGCGGCTGTTGCCCTTCACCCACCATCGGCCCATCATCCTGCCCCCTGCATCATCCGGTCAGTTCAAGCGCACCCACGTTGCGCAACTGGAGACCACCATGACCCACGCCCGACTGCTCGCCCTCGCCCTCCTCGCGCTGCCCATCGCCCCTGTGTCCGCCGCCCTCACCGGAACCGCCGCCGCCATGCCCGCCAGCACTCTGAGCGGCGCCTGGAAGGGCAAGCTCGACGGCTTCTACGAACTGGACGCCAGGTTCACCGTGAAAGGCAACCGCGTCACCGGGGTCCTGCGTTTCGCCAAGATCGACTTCCCCTTCCAGGGCACCTGGGACGCCGCCAGGAATCTCGTCACGTTCAAGTACACGTATGCAAAGGAAGTGCAGACCGTCAAAGCCACCCTGAAGGGCAGCACCCTCACCGGGTTCAACATCTCCCCGAAGGGCAAGCAGACGGCGGTGAGCCTCGCGCGCGTCACGACCGCCGGGGCCGGAACGGCCGGGGTGAATGCCGGGGCCTACGTGATGACTGGTGTGGTGCGCGACGACAAGGGCAACCCCATCGCGGGGGTCGAGGTCTTCGCCGACCACACCGCGTACTACAACATGAACGCGGTGGGTAAGACCGACGCCCAGGGGAGGTACACCATTACCCTGGCTCACCAGCCCGGCACCTGGAACGCGGGTGCCTACCTGCGCGGGCAAGTCGGCGGACAGCCCTTCGAGGTGCGCCTCTCGCCGGACAACGACACGCCCTTTGACGGGTCGAAAGGGGCCGTCCGGAACTTCACCTACAAGGCCAGCACCGGCGCGACCGGCAAGGTGTACACCACGGTCGCGCACTCGGCGGTGGAACTCGACTACGAGACCCTGGAGTTCACCTTCACGCCCGACGGCCCGAACTCGGCGGGGAGCACCGCGCCCTTGACCCGCAAGTTCGTCATGGGGTTCGGCGTTCCGAACATCCCGTTGGGACGGTACAGGGTCAGCGCCACTCACGTTCTGAACGGCGTCAAGCAGCAGCTCCTGCTGAGTTCGCGCCAGCAGAAGAACGAGGCGACCAGCGTTCTGGCGGAGTTCACCGACGACAGCCACTACGGCCAGACCCTGGAACTCTTCCTCAAGAACCCCTGAACGGGCGAACGCGAGTGGCGGGACAGGGCTTCGTTCCGCCGCTACACGTCAGGAGCTTCCCTTCATGACAGGAGAACACACCATGCCAACCCTGATCCGGCTGACCCTCGCCCTTTCGCTGCTCACACCCCTCGCGCTCACCGCCCACGCGGACGCCGCCGCGCAGGGCCAGACGCGGACGGCATCCGCCAAGGCCCGGCCCTTCCACATGACCGGCGCGGTGAAGAACTCGCAGGGCAAGCCTCTCGCGGGGGCACGGGTCGGTGCCGACAACACGGTGCTGGACGGCTCCGAGGTCTGGACGACCACCGACGCCCAGGGCCGCTACGACCTCGACCTGTCGAAGATGCCCATCCTGAACGCGTGGACCGCCGTGGCCCACATCGTCGTGAAGTACGGCGGCGAGCAGCAAACCCTCACTCCCGAGGTGGACGACACGGCCGCCTTCCTGGGTAAGGACGGTGCCATTCGCAACTTCACGCTCAAGATCACCGGCAAGACGCCGAACGGCGGGTACTACGGAGCCCTGTTCTCCGCGCACCTCGGTCTGTCCGAGGCCGGGGAGATGCCCGAATACGGGGACGTGGAGTTCACCCTGACGCCAGCGGGACCGCTCATCGACGGCTCGAAGGGGCAGCCCATCAGGGTGCGCCAAGCCCAGCTTCCCTTCGAGGTGCCGCAGGGCCGTTACAAAGTCACCGCACGCTCCCTCTCGGGCAAGGGGCCGATCTGGCTGAAGGCGCGCGGTGGCGAATATGGCCCCGAGGCGGTGCTCGATATGACCTACACGGCGGGCACGGGCATGACGCTCTCGGTGGACATGGTGCACCCACGGCGCTGAGGCGGGGGGCGCGGCCAGCCCACGGGGCGGCCCGTCACTGTCGGGTACCGCTCGTGCCGCCGGTAGGAGACGTGATGACAAAAGACTTCTTGAGGTCGGCTGGGCTGGCGCTGGTGCTGCTGAGCCTGGTCACGGGAGCCGTGCTGGTGCCCGCGCTGCTTGGCGTGACCCGTGGCGCGAACTGGGAGAGCGTGCCCGGCACCGTCCTGTCCTCGACAGTCGAGCGCCGTGTCTCCCATGAGACGGACGCGGACGGCAATGGATTTACCGTCGAGCGTTTCGAGCCCCGTGTCACCTACCGCCACACGGTCTCCGGCGTGGCCCGGGTAGGCCACGACCTCGCGCCGCATGAGGTCGCTTCGGTGGACGAAGCGTGGGCCCGGACGCAGGCCGCGCGGTACAGGCCCGGCGATGGGGTGACGGTCTACCACTCGCTGGACGGCACACGCGCCGCCCTGCTGCCCGCTCTGTCCGCTGGGGTCTGGGCCTGGCTCGCCCTGCCCGGCCTCGCGCTCCTGCTCGGGGTGGGGCTGATGCGGACGGGATGCGGGTCACCCCGGGGTCAAATTGGGCGGCGCGCCCCAGCGTCTCAACACCCTCCTCGCAGCGTCGGTTAACCTTCCGACCGCACGACCTCTCGCCCCATCCAAGCCTGTTCCAGCTCCCCGCGAGGACGGTCGGGCCTCTCGATTTCGGGGCTCCGCGCCGTTGTATCTTAAGGAATCATGAGCAGCGCAGCCTGGCGTCTGGTGGCCTTCGGCAAACCGCGCCTCCTGAACCCGTCCGGGGAGGGGGTGCGCTGTGAGGTGCGGACGCTCGCGCTGCTGACCTACCTCGCGCTGGAGGGGCCCACCTCGCGCTCTCGCCTGGCAGGACTCCTCTGGCCCAACACGCCGGAGGCGGCGGCCCGGAACAACCTCGTTCACCTGCTGCGACGGGTGGCGAAAAGCCACCATCCTGACCTGATCCACGCGGGGGAGGCGGTCGCGCTTGGGGGCGGGCTGGAGTCGGACGTGGCGGCCTGGGGGGTGATGGGGGCGGCCCCCGTGGAGAGCGTGCCGCCCGGCGTATTGCTCGACGGCCTCTCGTTCGACGACCAGCCCGACCTCGCCGAGTGGGTGCTGGCGTGGCGGGAGCGCCTTGACCTCGCGCGAGCCGAACAGTTGGCGGGCGCCGCGGCCCAGGCCGAGGCGGAGGGCAACTTCACGGAGGCCATTCGCCTCACCCGCGACCTCGTGGACCTCGATCCCCTGTCGGAGGAGGCGCACCGGCGCCTGATGCGGCTGCTGTACCTTGCCGGGGACCGTCCGGCGGCGCTGAGGGCCTACCACCGCTGCCGGGACCTGCTGGAGCGCGAACTGGGGGTGGAGCCCCTGCCCGAGACCCGCAACCTCGCCCGGCTGATCGACAGGGGAGCCGTGGAGGCGCCGCCGCCGCCCGTCCCGAGAATTCCGCTGTCAGTCCTCAGGCCCCCGGTCCTGGTGGGCCGCGCCGCCGCGTGGATGCAGATGGAGGAGGCGTGGGCGCAGGGGCAGTCCATCCTGCTCGTGGGCCCGGCAGGGTCAGGCAAGTCCCGGCTGATGCACGACTTCGTGGCGAGCAAGGGCCCGGCCTTCCGCCTGGAGGGTCGGCCGGGGGACCGCGCCGCCCCCTTCTCGACGACCGCGCGGATGCTCCGCCGGGTCCTGGATTTCCTGCCAGCGGGGTTTGAGCTGCCCGGGTGGGTCATGCCCGCCCTCGCGCCCCTGCTGCCCGAGACGCGGGCGGACCTGAGCGGCAGCCGCCCCGACCCGCGCATGCTCGAGGCGATCCACGTCATGTCGGGCGTGGCGATTCAGTTGCAGGGTGCGGTGGTGAGCGTGTTCGAGGACCTGCACGAGGTCGATGCCGCGACCACCGAGATGGGCATGGCGATGCTGGCAAGCCACTTCCCGCTCGGCCAGCCGGGGGGGCTGCCGCATTTTGTCGGTACCTTCCGCGACGAGGAGCTGGACCCGGAGACGCGGGGTGTGTTCGAGCGCTTCGTGGCGGCCGGGCAGTCGGTCTGGATCGACCTCTTGCCGCTCTCAGAGACGGACGTGCAGGAACTGGTGGGGAGCCTGGACATCACTGAGCTGGAGGAGCGTGGCGACGAACTCGCCCGCTTCACGGGCGGCAATCCGCTGTTCGTCCTGGAGACGATCAAGCACATGCTCGAACAGGGGTTCACGGGTACGGCGGGTCCCCTCCCGGTGGCCGGGAAGGTGTCGGTCATGATCACCCGGCGTCTGGCAGGGCTCTCGACCCCGGCCCTGCACGCGGCGCGGGCGGCGGCGGTCCTCCAGAGCGACTTCGAGCTCGAACGGGTGGCCGAGGTGTTGCGCGCACCGCTGCTCGAGGTCGCCGCCGCCTGGGAGGAGTTGGAGGAGGCGCAGATTATGGTCGGCGAGCGCTTCAGTCACGACCTGATTGCCGAGACCCTGCGCCAGGAGACGCCCGAGGGGGTGCGCCGTCTGCTGCACCGCGCCGCGGCCCGCACCTTGGGGACCGTGGGGAACGTCTCGCCCGCGCGGGTGGCCGGACACTGGCTGGCCGGGGGGCAGGGCGAGCAGGCCGCCCCGTGGCTGGTGCAGGCCGGGCATGCGGCGTGGCGGGCGGCCCGGCTGGAGGAGGCACAACGCTTTTTCGCCGAGGCTGCCGAACTGCTGGCGGTCCACGACCCCTCCGCCGCCTTCGGGGCCCTCGCGCTGCGGGCCGAGGTGCTGGCGAACATGGACGATCCCCGGCATGGGGACGCGGTGCGAGCCCTGCACGCAGGGGCGGTGACGCCGTTGGAGCGCGCGACTGCCTTCATGCAGGAGTACCGCGCCCTGGAGGGAACGATGGATGTCTCCCGGATCGAGCCCGCCCTCCTGTCGGGCCTCGCCGCCCTGCGCGCCGCGGAGGCAGGCCGGGAGACCTGGCTCGTGGAGGCGCAGCTCACCGAGGGGCTGGCCCTCGTCGCCTACGTGCGCGGGCAGCGGGAGGCGACGCTTGTTCACCTGCGGCGACTGGCCGACCTGGGCGAGCGCACGGGGTCGCTGGAGTGGCAGGCCAAGGCGCAGGAGGCGCTGGGCCTGGCGCTGACGTCCACCTCTCCGCGCGAGGCGGGGTTGCACCTGGAGCGGGCGGAGGCGCTGCACCTGCGCAGAAACGACGTGCTGCGGGCGGGGTCGAGCCTCGCCAAGCTCGCCCGCGTGCTGTGCGAACTCGGCGAGGTCGCGGCGGCCCGCAAGGTGGCGGCGCGCGGCGAGGCGCATCTGGGCCGCCTTGACGCCAACCACGGCGAGCGCGTCGCCCTGCTCTATTCGCAAATCATGGTCGCCCAGTCGTCGGGAGACCTCGACCTCGCCCGCGCACTGTACGACCAGGCCCACCGCGACCACACCGCCGAGCACAACGCGCTCCTGGGAGCCTTTCCGGTCCTCCACGCGAGGACACTGCGCCTTGCCGGGCATCCCGAGGCGGCCTGGGATGAGGTTACGCGCTCCCGCGATGGTCGGCCTTTCCCCGGTCACCTGAACGCCCTGCGGTCGCTGGAGGAGGCCACGATCCTGCTCGCCCTGGGCCGCGCGGCAGAGGCAGACCCTCTCCTCATCGAGGCCGAGGGGGAGCTTCAGGCGGCCCCGAATGTCCCGTGGCAGGCCCGGCTCCACGACCTGCGGGCCGCGCGGTGCGGCCCAGCGGGGGAAGCCCATCGGCAGGCTGCGCGGGCGCTGCGTGAGGAGCACGGGTTGCCGAATCACCACTGGAGCGCTCTGTAGGGGTCGCGACCTGGGGGGTTCTGGCAAGTGAACGGCGGGCAGGCTGACGTTCCTGGTGGGCCGCCTGGAATTCAGGCTGCCCGCTGCATCACCTCATCCCAGACCTGCAGGGCGCCGCTCAAGTCGCGTCGCCATGCTGGGGCGGGTCCGGTGGTGCGGTTGAAGCTTCGAGGACTCGCACGTGCAGGGCCAGGAACTCCCGAGTTCGGCGGCGGCGCCCCAAGCCCAGGTGTTGCCCAGCCTGCTGCCGAGTGGCGCGGTGCGATTGCGGGGTCAGGGTGTTGCAGCGGGCCGTGGAGGCAACCTGAACGTGCTCCACCCTGTGGAGCACGGCGAGTTCCCGAAGAGCCGCCGGGCCGCTCCAGAGGTTGTCGGTGTGAATGACCCCGGGACTCTCGGACTCACCGAGCAACCGGGTGAAGAAGGTCCGGGCCGCCTCAGGCTCCCGATGCGGTTGGAGCAGGATACCGAGCACCGCGCCGCGCTCGTCAACCGCACGCCACAGCCCGTGTTTAACCCCTCCCACCGGCGCGCAGACCTGGTCGAGAGGCCACCGGGAAACCCGACGTCCCCTCCCGATGACGCAGTTGCTCGGTGAGCAGTAGGACGAACCCCATGTTCCACTGGCGCCGGGTCTCGTGACTCACCTGGATCCCACGCCCTTGCCGCAACTCCTGGACATCCCGTTGCCTCAGGGGGAAGTGGTGCTACAGCCACAGGGCGTAGCTGATGATGCTGAGGGGAAAACGGTAGCGGGCGGGCTTCCGGTCCGGCACGGCTCACCACCCTACCGAGCTTAAGTTGCCAGAACCAGCAGAGGTGAGTTCAGGGCGTAAACAGCTTCCAATGCCCCTCAGAAACGACTTCGGCGGAGCCGCCCTGCACCCTGATGGCCGTCTGATCGTCAATCGCGTACGCTGGACCCTGGATCTCAGCCGCCCACCTCTCTGCGGCGGCCATGGTGTTTCCCGGCAGGTCCGGGTGATCCAGATGCGGGAAGATCGAGAAGTCGACGGTGCCCAGCGTTTCGTCGCTCCCAGTAGGCGACATCCACTCGACGAAGTACCTCCCGATGCGCGGGGTCATCACCATGCTCCCGGCGCTCAGCCCCACCCAAACGGTCTCGCGTAGCGACGGCAGGAGGTCCGCCAACCCAGACTCCCGCAGCCAGTGACACAGGTACAGAGCGTCGCCCCCATTCACCAGCAGGACGTCCGTCTCCTGGACCCAGGGGACCCAGCGCTCTTCACCGATGCTGGGCAGTGCGGTGAGTTCCAGCACGCCCAGAGACTTCCATCCCAGCTCGGTCATCGGGCACCTGGGTTCTTGTCCACTGATGAACCGCCAGGCATGACCCGGATTGGTCTGGGGGTGCCCGTATCCCGCAGTGGGAATGCACAGGGCACTGGCCTCAGCAATCGGCTTGCCCAGGAGGTCGACCAGCGCGTTGTGGATGCTGGCATTTTTGATCCCAGCGGAAGTAAGCAGAAGTTTCATGGTTCCCCCTCGTATGATGCGATTCTAACGGAATTGTATGACCCGATTTAGCGTGTGGCTAACCGCTGCCTCCTTCCTTCCGCCTCGGTGACGATCCGTTCGAAGTAGGGCAGGGCGGTCGGCCGCACCTCCTGCGGACAGTCCCCCCACTCCTGCTGACCCCAGCATCTGCACCCACATCCGGGTGGAGCGCCGCGAGGAGGTCCTGCTCGCCGCCATGCTCCATGACCCACCCCGGCGGGCTGCTGAGCCGGGACCAGCCGCCACTGCGGGAAGCGGTAGGGGTGGAAGAGGGGTGCGGGGCGGGTCCTCTTGCGCTCGGTCAGGGCGGGCCTTACCATGCCGTCACAACAACAGGCCACTGTTCTGCATGGATAACCAGCGGTCCGCCTCGTGCGTCAACCATGCGCTCGCCCTCAGGGCTGGCGTCTGGCAGGCACGAGGCGGTCCCTTTTCCGGTTTCCCTCCATGAAGGAGCGAGGATGAACAGCATCACCCTGACTGTGAATGGCGTGCCGTGCGAGGCGCGGGATGTGCGGCCTCACACCACCCTGCTGAACTGGCTGCGCGACCAGGGTCTGACCGGCAGCAAGGAAGGCTGCGCGGAGGGGGAATGCGGGGCCTGCGCGGTGCTGGTGGCCCGCCCGGCGGAGGGAGGCGGCACGCGGCTGGAATCCGTGAACAGTTGTCTAGTACTTCTCGCCGCCCTCAATGGGGGAGAGGTCGTGACCGCCGAGGGGCTGGGCACGCCGGGCCATCTGCACCCCGTCCAGCGCGAACTCGCCGTACGGGGCGGCAGCCAGTGCGGCTACTGCACCCCCGGTTTCGTGGTCAGCATGGCCGCCGAGTATTACCGGCAGGGCCGACCCGCCGACGACTTCGACATTCACGCCCTGAGCGGGAATCTCTGCCGCTGCACAGGGTACCGCCCCATTGTGGACGCGGCGCGGGCGCTGGGCAGCCCCGCCGAAGAGGATCTGCTCACCCAGCGCCGGTCGGAGGCCCCGCCCCTCCCGCAGCCCACCCACCTCCAGACTCCTGACGGCGAGTTTCATCGGCCCACCACGCTGGCCGAGGCCCTTGACCTGCTCGCCGCGCAGCCCGGGGCCGTGCTCCTGGCAGGGGGCACCGACTGGGGGGTGGACGTGAATCTCCGGCACTCGCGCGCGGCCATCACGGTGGCCCTGGACGGCCTGCCCGAATTGCAAACCCTGACCTGGAATCCGGACCACCTGGAGATCGGCGCGGGCCTGACGCTCTCGGACATCGAGCGGCGGCTGGCAGGCCGGGTGCCGTTGCTGGCCGAATGGCTTCCCCTCTTTGCCTCGCGCCTGATTCGCAACAGCGCCACGCTGGGGGGCAACCTGGGCACGGCCAGTCCCATCGGGGACAGCCCGCCCGTGCTGCTCGCGCTGGACGCGCGGGTGGTGCTGGTCTCCGCTTCGGGTGAGCGCGAGGTGCCCCTGGCCGACTACTTCACGGGCTACCGCCGCACGGTGCGCCGGGGGGACGAACTCATCCGCGCCGTGGGAATCCCACTGCCCCTCGCGCCCCTGAGCGGCTTCTACAAGATCGCCAAGCGCCGCTTCGACGACATCTCCAGCGTGGCGGTCGGCATCGCGCTGGACCTCGACGGGGAGGTGGTGCGCTCGGTCCGGATCGGGCTGGGAGGAGTGGCGGCTACACCTATTCGAGCTTATGCCACCGAGGAAGTCCTGATCAGTCAGCCGTGGAATGAGCGGACCGTCCGCGAGGCGGCCCGGGTCCTGCGTGGAGAGGGCACGCCGCTGGACGACCACCGCGCCAGTGCGGCCTACCGTGCGGCGATGCTGGAACAGGCCCTGCTGAAGTTCTACTTCCAGAAGCCCGCCCAGGAGGTGACCGCATGACCAGCCTGTACGAACGTCCGCCGGGGGGCGCCGTGGGCGAGGCCATCCCCCACGAGAGCGCCGAGGGGCACGTCACCGGGCACGCGCTGTACACCGACGACCTGGGCGTGCGCCTCCAGAACCTCCTCCACGCCTGGCCGCTCCAGGCGCCGCACGCCCACGCCCGCGTGACCCGGCTGCACATCACCCCAGCGCTGGAGGTGCCCGGCGTCGTCCGCGTCCTCACCGCCGCCGACGTACCCGGCCTGAACGACGCGGGGGTGAAGCACGACGAGCTGCTGTTTCCGTCCGAAGTCATGTACCACGGCCAGGCGGTCTGCTGGGTCCTCGCCGAGAGCAGCGAGGCCGCCCGGCTGGGCGCGCAGACCATTGAGGTCGAGTACGAACCGCTGCCCGCCATCCTGACCCTTCAGGAGGCCATCGGGGCGCAGTCCTTCCAGGGCGCCCAGTCCACCGTGAGGCGGGGCGACGTGGAACACGGCCTCACGCAGGCCACCCACATCTTCGAGGGTGAGTTCGAGATGGGTGGCCAGGAGCACTTCTACCTGGAGACGAACGCCTCGCTCGCGCAGGTGGACGAGTGGGGGCAGGTCTTCGTGCAGAGCAGTACCCAGCACCCCACCGAGACGCAGGAGATCGTGGCGCATGTCCTCGGGCTTCCCAGTCATGCGGTCACCGTCCAGTGCCTGCGGATGGGCGGCGGCTTCGGCGGCAAGGAGATGCAGCCGCACGGGTACGCGGCGGTGGCCGCCCTCGGAGCTGTTCTGACCGGCCGCCCCGTTCGCCTCCGCCTGAATCGTCAGCAGGACCTCACCCTGACGGGCAAGCGCCACCCCTTCCACGCGAGCTGGAAGGTCGGCTTCGACGCGGACGGACGCCTGCTCGCCCTCCGGGCCACCCTCACCTCCGACGGGGGGTGGAGCCTCGATCTCTCCGAGCCGGTAATGGCGCGGGCGCTGTGCCACATCGACAACGCCTACTTCATCCCGCATGTGGAGGTTCACGGCCGGATCGCCAGGACGAACAAGACCTCCCAGACGGCCTTCCGGGGCTTCGGCGGGCCGCAGGGGATGCTGGTGATCGAGGACATCCTGGGCCGCTGCGCGCCGCTGCTGGGCCTGGAGGCGCACGAGCTGCGGGCGCGCAACTTCTACCAGCCGGGTGAGAGCACACCCTACGGCCAGCCTGTCCGCCACGCCGAGCGGATGCATGAGGTGTGGGACACGCTCCTCTCCCGCTCCGACTTCGTCGCCCGTCAGGAAGAGGTGCGGGCCTTCAATGCCGCCCATCCCCACGTCAAGCGCGGCCTTGCCGTCACCCCCGTCAAGTTCGGCATCTCCTTCAACTTCACGGCATACAACCAGGCGGGCGCCCTCGTCCACGTGTACAAGGACGGCTCGGTCCTCATCAACCACGGCGGCACCGAGATGGGGCAGGGGCTGCACACGAAGATGCTTCAGGTGGCCGCAACCGCGCTCGGCGTCCCGCTCTCCTGCGTTCGCCTGGCCCCCACCCGCACGGACAAGGTGCCCAACACCTCCGCGACGGCGGCGAGCAGCGGCGCGGACCTCAACGGCGGCGCGGTCAAGGACGCCTGCGAGCAGATCAAGGAACGGCTGGCAGCCGTGGCGGCGGGGTCGCTGAGCGCGAAGGGCAAGGCGAAGGTGGGCACCCTCGGCATCCACCCGGGGGACGTGCGCTTCGAGGGCGGGCGCGTCTTCCCGGTCGGGTACCCCGAACTCGGCCTGGACTTCCGCGAGGTCGTCCACGACGCCTATCACCTGCGAACTCAGCTCTGGGCGGCGGGCTACTACCGCACGCCCGGCCTGCACTGGGACCGAGAGGCGATGCGCGGCGAGCCCTTCAAATACTTCTCGTACGGTGCCGCCGTCTCCGAGGTCGAGGTGGACGGTTTCACCGGGGCCTACCGCCTGCGCCGGGTGGACATCCTGCACGACGTGGGAGACAGCCTCTCGCCGCTGATCGACCTCGGGCAGGTGGAGGGCGGCTTCGTGCAGGGGGCGGGGTGGCTGACCCTGGAGGACCTGCGCTGGGACACCTCGGACGGGCCTTACCGGGGTCGCCTCGCCACCCAGGCCGCGAGCACCTACAAGCTGCCCAGCCTCTCGGAGATGCCGGAGGTGTTCAACGTCGCCCTGCTGGAACGCGCCACCGAGAGCGGCGTGGTCTACGGCTCCAAGGCGGTCGGCGAGCCCCCCCTGATGCTGGCGATCAGCGTGCGCGAGGCGCTGCGGCAGGCGGCGGCAGCTTTTGGTCTCGGGGAGCGTTCCACCCTCCTCGCCAGCCCCGCCACACCGGAGGCCGTGTTCTGGGCACTGGACGCGGCCCGGCAGGCGAGCGTCCGAACTGAAGTGGCGGCGGACTGAGATGCCGGGCTGGCTGGACGCGGTGCAAACTCTCTCCGAACGCGGCGAGCCGGGCGTCCTCGTCACCGTCGCGGCGGTACGGGGCCACGCTCCCCGGGAGGCGGGCGCGAAGATGGTCGTCTCCCGTGAGGCGACCTGGGACAGCGTGGGCGGCGGCAACCTGGAGGCGACCGCCGTGGAACGCGCCCGCGCCCTGATCGCCTGCGGGGCCTCCACCCCCGAACTCCTCACCCTGCGCCTGACCGACCGCGCCCCGAACGAGTACGGGCGGCAGTGCTGCGGCGGCGAGGTGACGCTGCTGCTCGAACCGCTCAGGACTGGGCGGCCCACCCTGGCCGTCTTCGGGGTGGGGCACGTGGGTCTGGAACTCGCACGCTTCCTTTCGCGGCTGGAGGTCAATCTTCACCTGATCGACTCGCGGGCCGCGCAGCTCACACCCGAGCGGCTGGCCCCCCTGCAGGACGCTCCCGCCCGCCTCCACATCCACCACGCCCCCATTCCCGAGATGGTGCTGGCCGAGGTGCCTCCCGGCACCCACCTCGTCATCCTGACCCACGATCACGCGGAGGACGCCGCCCTGTGCGACGCGGCCCTGCGCCGGTCCGACCTGGGCTTTACCGGCCTGATCGGGTCTCGGGCCAAGTGGGCGCGGTTCCGCGAGCAACTGCGGGCGCTGGGCCACACCGAGGCTGGCCTCGCCCGGATCACCACGCCCGTCGGCCTTCCCGGTATTCGCGGCAAAAGTCCGGCGGTCATCGCCCTGAGCATGGCCGCCCAGCTTCAGACCGTGCTGGAAGCCGCCGAACCCGTCTCCTTCTCCCCAACTCAAAGGACTCCATGAAGCTCTACCGCGCCGCCCTGATGCACACGCCCACAAGCCCCTTCGCCGATCCCGCTGCGCTGCGAACGCACGATGACGGTGCCCTGCTGGTCGAGGACGGCCGCATCGTGGCCTGCGGCGACTACCCGGAGGTGCGCGCCGCCCATCCCGAGGCCGAGGTCGTGGACCTGCGCGGCGGCGTGCTGCTCCCCGGCTTCGTGGACACCCACGTGCATTACCCCCAGGTGCGGGTGCTGGGCGGCCTGGGGATGGGGCTGCTGGAGTGGCTGGACAAAAATACATTGCCCGAGGAGGCCCGGCTGGCGGACGACACCTACGCCCGCAGCGTGGCCCGCGAGTTCCTGTCCGCCCTCGCGGCGAACGGCACCACGACCGCGCTCGTCTTCGGCAGCCACTATGCCTCCGCGATGGACGTGTTCTTCGGCGAGGCGGGGGCGAGTGGCCTGCGGGTCGTCGCCGGGCAGGTCGTCTCCGACCGCTTGCTGCGCCCCGAGCTCCACACGACCCCGGAGCGGACCTACGCCGAGGGCAAAGCGCTGATTGAGCGCTGGCACGGGGTCGGACGCAGCCTCTACGCCGTCACCCCGCGCTTCTCCCTGTCCACCAGTGAGAATGTTCTCGACGCCTGCGCCTCCCTGCTCGCCGAATTCCCGGACGTACGCTTCACCTCCCACATCAACGAGAGCCCGCGCGAGGTCGAGACGGTGCGGGGGCTCTTTACGGGCGCCCGCGACTACCTCGACACCTACGAGCGGGCGGGGCTGGTGACCGGCCGCTCCGTCCTCGCCCACAATGTCCACCCCACCGACCGCGAACTTGGCGTGATGGCCGAGCGCCGCTGCGCGGCCGCCCACTGCCCGTGCAGCAACTCGTCGCTGGGGAGCGGCCTGTTCCCGCTGCGGCGCCACCTGCGGGCCGGGGTCCACGTCTCGCTGGGCACCGACGTGGGGGGCGGCACCGGCTTTTCGATGCTCAAGGAGGGGCTCCAGGCCTACTTCATGCAGCAGCTTCTGGGACCGGAGGGGGCGCCGCTGACCCCGGCCCACCTGCTCTACCTCGTCACCCGGGCGGGGGCGCGGGCGCTGGGGCTGGAGGGGCTGACCGGGGACTTCGGCGAGGGCCGGGCCTTCGACGCCGTGTACCTGCGCCCGCCTCCCGGGGGCACCCTGGACACGGTCCTGCGGCACGCGGACGGCCCGGAGCGCGTGCTGGCCGACCTCTTCACCCTCGGCACCCAGGCCGATGTGGCGCAGGTGTGGGTGGGGGGCGACGTGGTATACCGCCGGGCCTTCGCGCCCCAGGCGGCCCACGCCTGACGCTCCCCGGCTGACCCCGGTCAGCGGCCCGGGGGCCGGGTGTTGAGGCGCAGCCAGTATGCCCCCAGAGTTCCCACCAGGTGGCGCAGCGCCTCGGCGTTCACGGGCTTGACGAGGTACGAGTTGGCGCCCAGCTCGTACGCGCCGCGCACGTCCTGCGGCTCGTGCGACCCGGTGAGCACCACCACCGGTACCAGCGCGAGGTGCGCTTGGGCGCGCAGCCAGGACAGCACTTCCAGGCCGCCCACGCGCGGCAGCTTCAGGTCGAGCAGGATCAGGTCCGGCACGCGCTCCGCGCCCAGCGCCTCCAGGGCCTGCTCGCCGTCGCAGGCGACCCGCAGCGCCACGTCGGCCTCGGCGGCTCGAAAGGCCCGCCGGATGAACAGCACGTCGTCCGCGCTGTCCTCGATGAGCAACACGTCCGCGCTCACGCCGCCCCCGGGCCGGGGGGCAACTCGAACCAGAAGCGGCTCCCGCCGCGCTCACCCGCCCTGACGCCCACCCGGCCGTTCATCCGCTCCACCCCTTTTTTCACGATGGCGAGCCCCACCCCGGTCCCAGGGTATTCCTCCAGGGTGTGCAGCCGCTCGAACACCCGGAAGATGCGCTGCTCGTGCCGCGCCTCCACCCCGATGCCGTTGTCCTCCACCCACACCCGGACCCGCTCGCCGCACGGCTCGGCCCACACGCGCACCTCGGGCCGCACCCCGGGGGCGACGAACTTCAGGGCGTTGCCGAGCAGGTTGAACGCCACCTGGCGCAGCGTTATCTCGTCCCCCAGCACCGCGGGCAGGGGCGAGGCGACCTCCACCGACGCCTGCCGGGCGCGGATCTCCGGCCCGAGGTCCCCCAGCACCTGCCCGAAGACCCCGTCCAGCCGCACCGGCCCGAGGTGCAGCGGCGTGCGGCCCAGGTGGCTGTAGGCCAGGAGGTCGCGGATCAGCCGGTCCAGGCGCTCGGCGTTGTGCTCGATGCGCCGCAGCATGTCCTGCCCCTCCTCGTCCAGCGTGCCCGCGTGGTCCTCCCGCACGGCGTGCGCGAACCCCCCGATGGAGCGCAGCGGCGCGCGCAGGTCGTGTGCGACGGTGTAGGCGAACGCCTCCAGCTCCTCGTTCGTGGCGATCAGCTCCGCGGTGCGCTCGGCCACCCGGCGCTCCAGGGTCCGGTTGAGGTCCTCCAGCCGCTGCTCGGCGCGTTTGCGGGCCGTGATGTCCCAGTTGACCTCCAGGATGGCCCGCACCCTGCCGCGCTCGTCGCGCTGCACGGCCTGGCGGCTCAGCACGACGATCTCCTCCCCGCCCCGCCGCAGATGCGTGAGTTCGCCCTCCCAGAAGCCCGCCCCGAACAGCGCGCGGTCGACCGCCTCCCGCGACTCGGGAAAGCGGGTGCGGAGCAGGCTGTGCGTCACCTGCCCGCGCGCCTCCCCGGCCGCGTACCCGTACAGGGCCTCTGCCGCCGGGTTCCACTCCACCACCCGGCTCACGGGGTCGCGCACGATCACGGTCTCGTTCGCCAGGGCGAGCAGCTCGGTCTGTTCGCGCAGGGTGCGCGCCTGCGTCCGGAGCGCGAGTTCGGCGCGCCTGCGCTCGGTGATGTCGATGGCGAGCCCCGCCGCCCCCACCACCCCGCCGTCCGGCCCGTGCAGCGGGTACTGGTCCACCAGCCAGGCCCGTGGCTCGCCGGGGGTGGCGGGAGTCTGGCCCAGCACCTCGACCGGGCTCCCCCGGGTGCCCTGGCGAAGGGTGTCCCCCAGGCGGCGCGTGACCTCGGCGGGGAGGCCGGGCAGCAGCTCGCCGACGGTGCGGCCCACATGCGCCCCGGCGGGCAGGCCGTTCATCCCCGCCAGCGTGTCATTCACCCGCAGGTAGCGCCCGTCCGCATCGAACAACGCGAACCCGATGGGCGCCTGGTCGAACGCCTCAGCGAGCAGCGCGGCCAGGGTGCCGGTCTCCTCCCGGGCCTCCTCGAAGGTGTGCAGCCAGACGCCGCCCCCCAGGGGTCCCGCCTCCCAGCGCGCGCACCAGCCCGCCGGGGGGGCGAAGGCGGTCACGAGGGGCTCCCCGCGTTCCCGGGCGGCTTCCCACCCCGCCTGCGCCCGTCTCCGCGCGGCGCCAGAGAAGTTCAGCGTGTCTAACAAGAACCGTCCGGTTGGGGGCGCGGGCACCCGTGCCTTGAACGCCGGGTTGGCCGCCAGGATGACAGCCGCGTCGTCCGTGAGGCAGGCGGGGCGGGGCAGCGCCAGCAGGAGGTCGTCAGGCCGGACCTGGGCGGGGAGGGTCAATCCCTCACCACTGCGGGTAGACCTGGAACTTGGGGGCAGGGGAAAGGCATAACACGGCGACCCCGGCGGCAACCCAGCCGGACTTCGGGACAGGATAACGGCCATGTCGCCGATGGAAGGCCCGCCAGTGTCTTAACATTTCTTGAAGTTTCCCTCCTCCACCTTTTCATATAGTGCCCGCGTGCAGAGCGCTCCTTTCCTCCAGGCGAACCAGGAGCACCCCGAGGTGGAGACCCTGCTGCTGGAGGCGACCGAGCGGCTGGGGGCGGCGCGCAGCTGGGCGGATGTGGGGCAGGCGCTGCGGGACCTGCTCGTGCCGCGCGTGGCGAGCGCCTGCTGGCTGGACCTCGGGGAGGGGTGGGCGGATGCGGCCCCGCCCGAGGCGCACGAATGGAAGGTCCCCCTGCGCTGCCGCGGGGAGCCGCTGGGCATCCTCCACGTCGCGGCGCACCCGGCGCTCGACCCGGCCCGGGTCGGGACGCTGCTGACGCTGCTCGCCGACCGTGCGGGCGCGGAGCTGGGGCTGCTCGCGGGGCCGGGGGCGCCGGAGGCGGACAGCGTGCTGGAGCGCGCGGTGGAGGCCCGCACGCTGCAATTCTTCCGCGCCAGCAGCGAGCTGGCGGCGCGCAACCGCGCGCTGGAGGCCTTCGCGGCCCTCTCCAGGGAACTGGCGACCGAGACCGACGAGCGCCGCCTCGTGACGCGCGCCCAGGAGAGGCTGCTGGCCCTGCTGCCCGAGGGGGTGAGCGCGTACCTGGAACCGGAGGGTGACCTGTGGCGGCTGCGTTCCCTGGTGGGCGACCCGCGCAGCGAGGCCCTGCGCGAGACGCTGGAGCGCGGGGTGCCGCGTGGGGCCCTCGCCACGCTGGAGCGGGCGTTCGCGGAGGGGAAGGCCGCGTTCGAGGGCGTGGTGCCCGACCGGCATGGCGACCCGGCGCACCCCCTGGCCCACGTGGGCGCGCTCGCCGTGCTGCCGCTGTCGGTCGGGGGGGAGGCGCGGGGCGTGATCGCGGTGGCGATCTTCCGGCAGCGCACCTGGCAGGAGGCCGACCGGGCGCTGCTGGTCACCGCCGTGCGGCAACTGCAAACCGGGCTGGAGCGCTCGGAGGCCCTGGCGCAGGTCGCGCGGCAGCACGCGCAGCTGGAGGCGCGCGCCGGTGAACTCGCCGACCTCAACCGGGAGCTGGAGGCTTTCTCGTACTCGGTGTCGCACGACCTGCGGGCACCTCTGCGTCACATCGCGGGCTTCGCGGACCTGGCACGCGGGCTGCCGCCCGGACCGGACGGGCGCCTGGAGCGGTACCTGGACCACATCGCCACCGCGGCGGCCCGCATGTCGGCGCTGATCGAGTCGCTGCTCACGCACGCGCGGCTGGGCCGCCAGGAGGTGCGGCGGGTCAACGTGGACCTCGCGGCCCTGGTGCAGGGTGTGCGCCTGGAACTCGCGCCCGACGAGGAAGGGCGGCAGGTGACGTGGCAGGTGGGCGCCCTGCCCGGGGTGCCCGGCGATCCCGGTCTGCTGCGCCTCGTGCTGCAAAACCTGCTGTCGAACGCCCTCAAGTACACGCGCGGGCGCGAACACGCCGTGATCAGCGTGACGGCGGAGGTCACGGGTGACGAGGTATTGCTCGCCGTGAGCGACAACGGGGCGGGTTTCGATCCGCAGTACGCCGACCGGCTGTTCACGCCCTTTGGCCGCCTGCACCGACAGGAGGACTTCGAGGGCACCGGTGTGGGCCTGGCAAACGTGCGCCGCATCGTGACCCGCCACGGCGGCCGCGTCTGGGCCGAGGGGCGGCCGGGGGAGGGCGCGACCTTCTTCGTGGCTTTTCCGCTAGGCTGACGTGTGCTTTCGACCTTCACCCTCGCCCAACCACGCCCCGGGTTGCTCGCGGGAGGGGCATGACGCCGCCCGACGCCCTGCCCGCGCGCGTGCTGCTCATCGAGGACACGGCGGACGAGGCCCTCCTGATTCGCCGCGCCCTCGCCGAGCGCGGGGTCCGTGACGTGACGGTGATTCCCCGCGGCACCGACGCGCTCGACTACCTGTATCGCCGCGGCGCCTACACGGGGCGTGGCGAGGACGATCCGGACCTGATCCTGCTCGACCTCGGCCTGCCCGACATGAGCGGTCTGGAAGTGCTGGAAGCCATCCGCGCCAGCGCGGCGCTGCGGCACGTGCCCGTCGTGGTCCTCACCGTCAGCGCCCAGGAGGCAGATCGGGGGCGCAGCTACGAGACGGGCGCGAGCCTGTTCATCACCAAACCGGCGCACCCGGCGGAATTCACGGCGACGGTGCGGGCCATCAGCTCGTTCTGGCTCGAAGCGGACCAGGGGCCGTCCTGAGCGCGTTTGCCTGGTCAAAGACGCTCTGCCCTTCCCCCCCACTCCTTCGCGGCGCCCTTCATCTGCTGGGGAGAGGGGCAAGCCTGGTCTCCCGGGGATAAAGGGAGGAACCTCTTCGGCCCCGGGACCTTCTCCTGCCCGGGGGACTGTGGGTGGCGTTGCAAAGGCACCTCCGGCGGGAGTGGCCCCGCCGCCCGCCGCTCAGGTCCGGTGGGTGGTGTTCCTTGGGGGTGAGCCGGAGTACTCTGCCTCATCGGAGGGTCACTCCCGGCCCGCCCTCCGCGTGCCCCCCGTTCCCGCCAGGAGTCCCCCATGTCCGATGCGTCCACCACTCCCGCCGCCCCCCGCTCCGGCCTCGACCGTTACTTCGGCCTGAGTGCCCAGGGCTCGACCGTCTCCCGCGAGGTGCGCGCGGGCCTCACGACCTTTCTCACGATGAGTTACATCCTCTTCGTGAACCCGCAGGTGCTCGGCACGGCGATCCAGGTGCCCAACGCCTTCGTGCAACTGCTGATGACCACGGCCATCGCGGCGGCCTTCGGGTCCTTCGTCATGGGGCTGGTCGCGCGCTATCCCTTCGCGCAGGCGCCGGGCATGGGGCTGAACGCCTTCTTCGCCTTCACGGTGGTGCAGGGGCTGGGCGTTCCCTGGCAGACGGCGCTCGGCGCGGTGTTTATCAGCGGCGTGCTGTTCGTGCTGCTCAGTGTTCTCGGCGCACGGCAGGCTATCGTGCAGGCCATTCCGAACTCGCTGAAATTTGCCATTACCGGGGGCATCGGCGCATTCCTGGCCTTCCTGGGGCTGCGGAGCGCGGGGATCGTGGTGACCAATCCGGCCACCATCGTGGGGCTGGGCAACCTCGGCACGCCGTCCGTCCTGCTGGCGCTGCTGGGCCTGCTGATCTCCACCGTGCTGATGGCGCGGCGAGTCACGGGCGCGATCCTGTGGGGCATCCTGGCGACCAGCCTGATCGCCATCGTCACCCGGGCGGCCGTGTACGCGGGCGGGGCGAACGGGGCCCTCCAGGCCTTTCCCGGCTTCGGTGGCTCCTTTCTGGGCATCTTCGGCACGCCGGTCTGGCCCTCCTCGCTCGTCGGGCAGCTCGACATCGCCGGGGCGCTGGGCCTGGGCCTGCTGAGCGTGGTCTTCACCTTCTTCTTCGTGGACTTCTTCGACGCGACGGGCACCCTCACCGGCCTCGCGCAGCGGGCGGGCTTCCTCGACGCGAGCGGGAACATGCCCCGCGCCCGGCGCCTCTTCGCCATGGACGGTCTGGCCGCGATGTTCGGCGCCTTCATGGGCACCTCGACGACCACCGCGTACGTCGAGAGCGCCTCGGGCATTGGGGAGGGGGGGCGCACCGGGCTGACCGCCGTCACCGTCGGCGTGCTGTTCCTGCTCGCCATGTTCCTGTGGCCGCTCGCCGCCGCGATTCCCGGCGCCGCGACCGCCCCCGCCCTGATTCTGGTCGGCGCGATGATGATGGAGGGTGTGCGCCACGTGGACTGGGGCGACATCAGCGACGCCCTGCCCGCCTTCCTGACCATCCTCGCCATGCCGCTCACCTTTTCCATCGCCAACGGCGTCAGCCTGGGCGTGATCAGCTACGCGGCGGTCAAGCTGCTGAGTGGGCGGGGGCGGCAGGTCAGCCCCATCCTGTACGTCGTGGCCGCGCTGCTGCTCGCCCGGTATATCTGGCTCTCGGAGTAGCGTTCACCGCGAGCTGTTCACACCAGTCCTGGTCTGAGCGCCAGGACTTTTTTTCGTTGTGGATAGGGTCGGGGGAATGATCGTTGACTATTGGGGAGACGCCGCCAGGTTGGGATGGGAAGGACGCGCCCCACCCGGAGCTGGACCCGGGCTGTCCCGTGAACCAAAGAAAAGTCGCCCGCAGCAGGGCGAAAGGCGGCTCTTCAAGAAAGGGCGCAACCGGGGGAGAGGCTGATTTCAGGGCGTTCAGGAGCGCCGCGAGGCGGGTAAGAAGCGCGCTGATCGCCGTGATCGTCACGGCGGTTTCAACGGGCTTTCATGGCCTGCGCGGGCGCTTGGGTATACCCTTACGTTGCTTGGACACAAGGATTCACCTCCTTTCCGCACCCGGACTGCAACTCCGGGTGCTTCGCGTTCCCGTTGTTGCGCCTCCCTTCCCGGTTGTCATGCACCCCGTCCCCTGAGGGACATCCGGAGTTTCGCCCCTCTCCGGCATGTGGCGGTCTGCATTTCTACGCCGCGCTGCTGCTCGTCTGCTCCGTCCAACCAGCGGGGGCACGAGCGCGGCGGGGAGCGCCAGCCGCAAGGCCACGCGGAAGAGGTGTCGCAGCACGGGGGCATCGACGAGCGCCTGAATCAGAAAAGCCGAGCCAAAGAGGGTCAGGCGGCGCGGATCTCCTTGACCGCGCGGCGGCCGATCGCCTCGAAGCGCCGGATATCCTGGTACGAGCGGGCGAGGAGCATCGCCCCCTCCAAGGCGGCCTCACCAGGCGTGCCCGTGAAGGTGAGCTCTCCCCGTGAGCGGCCCCAGGCGAACACCTCGGTGAGCCAGCCCTCGTTGAGGTCAAAAGAGGCGCGGACCTCCCGGCGCATCTCCTCCGGCAGCGTGTTGTCGTCCCCGGCGAGGACCGCGCACAGGCAGATACGGCCGTCCTCGTGGACCACCGTTCGGTAGGCCGTCAGGTAGCGTTCCAGCCGCCCCGGGCCGGAGTCGGTGACCTGGGTGATGGCCTCCAGCTCGCGTTCCAATCGCTCCCGGGAGCGCCGCACGAGGGCCACGCCCAGATCAGCCTTGCCGGGAAAGTGGTCGTGGATGCTGGCGTTGCGAATGCCGAGGCGGCGGCTGATGTCCGCGTAGCTCACCGCGTTGAACCCCCGCTCCTGGACGAGTTCCTGCGCCACGTCCAGAATCTGGTGGAGGGTGTCTTTCTGTCCCGGCATGGGCGAAGTCTCTACCTATAGGTAGGTCAAAGTCAGGGGGAGGGCCGGGCTACTGCAGTTCCAGCGGGTGGCGGTTCATGTCCTTGTACAGCAGGTACTTGCTCCACGTCTTGCCCAGCGCCCCGTACCACTGCGGACAGTGGGCGCCCATCCAGATCACGTCGCCCTTCGTCACCGGCAGGAAGCGCTCGCCCAGGCGGTAGATGCCCTCGCCCTCCAGCATCAGCAGGCCGTGTTCCATGTAGTGGATCTCGACGTAGGGCAGGGTCGCGCCCGGCGCGTAGCTCATGGTGGTGACGATGAAATCGAACTGGGGCTGGTCGGGCAGCAGCTTGCGGGCGATGAGGCCGGGGTCGCCCTCGAACTCGCTGCCCGGCACCTCGCGCTCGTTGCCGATAACCAGTTCGGGTGCGGGCAGGCCCAGGGCCTGGGGGTGAAAACGCTTCTCGAAGACGGAGACGCGGGCGGCGTGCCCGGCGCGCAGGGTATGGTCTGTTCCGGCGGGGAGGTAGGCGTAGCCGTACTCACCCAGGCGGTGCGTCTCGCCGTTCACGTGCAGTTCGACCTGACCGTCCAGCACAAAGACGAAACGCTGGATGCCGGGGGGAGGGGGACCCGCCTCCGCGCCCGGCGCCATCTCCGCCGTGAACTGGGTGAAGCGGGCGCCCTGCCCGATCACCGGGGCGATGTGGACGAGGCAGGCCGTGTTCTTCCACTCGGCCACGGCGGTGCGGATGAAGGTTTCGGGCGTCAGGAGCGCGAACTCGGGGGCGACGACGCTGCGCGTCAGGCCAAGCTGTTTCAGGGTCAAGGGGTGTCCTCCTGGAATGGGGTACGGGTTTCTTCCCGCGCGGCGAGCAGGGTGAGGAAGCGGGCGCCGACGCGCAGGGCGGCCGCCACGTCCTCCGGCAGCACGGCCTCGTCGGGGTGGTGGCTCACGCCGCCGGGGCTGCGGAGGAAGAGCATGGTGGCGGGCCAGATGGGCGCGACGATCATCGCGTCGTGCCCGGCGCCGCTGACCATCGCCGGGGCGTCGAGGCCCTCGGCGGCCAGGGCCTCGACCAGCAGAGAGGTGAGGGCCGGGTCCATCGGCGTCGCCCGCTCCTCCATCCGCGGCTCGTGGCTGAAGGCGAGGTGGCGTTCCCACGCAATGCGCTGCCCCTCGGCGAGCAGCCGCTCCAGGGTCCCTTGCCGCACCTCGTCCCGCGCGTGGCGAATGTCGAGGGTGAGCCAGACCTCGCCGGGAATCACGTTGATCGCCCCCGGGAAAGGGGTAAGCGAGCCGACGGTGGCGACCAGGCCGGGTGTCGCGCGGGCAAGCGTCTCGGCGGCCAGCACGAAGGCGCTCGCCCCAGCCAGCGCGTCCCGGCGCAGCCCCATCGGCGTGGTGCCCGCGTGGTTCGCCCACCCAGTGAAGCGCAGGTTCAGCCGCGCCTGCCCCACGATGGCCTCGACGGGACCAAGGGGCCGACCCTCCGCTTCCAGCACCGGCCCCTGCTCGATGTGGAACTCCAGATAGCCCAGCACGTCCTCCCGGAGCCGTGCCTCCGGCAGCGCGGCGGGGTCCAGACCGTAGGCCGTGATCGTTTGCGCCACCGTCGTCCCCCCCGCGTCCGTCAGGCCCAGCAGTTCATCCGCGGTGCCGACCAGCGCCCGGCTCCCGATGAAGGGCACGCCGAAGCGCACCCCCTCCTCCTCGCTGAAGCCGACCACGCGGACGTGGTAGGGGAGAGGGGTATCCCGCAGCGCTTCGAGCAGGGTCAGCCCCAACACCACGCCCAGCACGCCGTCGTAGGCCCCCGCGTTCGGCACGGAGTCGAGGTGCGAGGCGAGGATCAGGGTGCGGGCGTCCGGGTTCAGGCTCGGACGAGTGGTATGCCAGTTTCCCACCGCGTCCAGGTGCGTCTCCAGCCCCAGCGAGGCGGCCCAGGTGTTCAGCCAGGCGTGGACCTCGCGCATGGGGGCACAGAGGAAGGTGCGCGTGGTGCAGCCGGGCTGCTCGGTGAAGGCGGCGATCTCGGTGCAGCAGGCGAGGGCGCGGCCAGCGAGTTCGGACCAGGGAAGGGCGACAGTCATGGGGGGGATACCTCGTCAAGCGTGCGGGCCACCGCTGGGAAGAAGGCGGGGCAGGATTCGGACAGGACCAGGGCGCGCAGCAACCGGGCGGCGGGTTCCTGTGGGTCGGCCTGCTGGGCAAGGAGCTGCCCGAAGAGGGTGGGCGTCAACGGCTCCCCGTGGTCCAGCGGGAGACGGTGACGGACCCACAGCCAGAGCTGCGCCCGGGCGAGTTCCGCGGTTGCGGTGTCCTCCACCCGCCCCGCCCGCACGATCACGCCCCGCCCGCCCAGCCACGCGCGGAAGTAGTCGCAGGCCACGCGGATAGCGTCGTGGACGGCGGCGAGCGGCACCGTTTCTGCCTGTGGGAAGGCGAGGAGCCCGGCCGCCACCTCCGCCTCGGGCAAAGGGGATGGTGGAGAGGTGGGCGGGCGGGACTGGAAGACGGAGCGCACGGTGGGGATGAGTTCCGGCAACCCGGCCCAGGCGGCCACGTACCCCTGCGCCGCCTCCCGTTCCTTGTCGGCGCGCACGACGGCGAGGGCGGGTTCAGGATGAGCTGGATCGGGGGCCAGCGCTGCCGTGCCCCCGATGGCCTGCGCGCCTCGACGAGCACAGACGCGGGCGAGATGAGCCTCATAAGCCTGCATCGCGGGCTGGCCCATGTGCAGCGCGGTCCGTTCGGGCAGGCAGAAGCCGGGGTCCCTGCCCAACCACTTCACCGCACTGAACACGTAGTCCCAGCGCCCCGCGTTCAGGCCGAAGGCCCGGTCCCGCAGCCCGTACAGCAGTTCCTCGGCGTGGAAGGCGCCGGGCAGCGTCTCGATCTGAATGCAGACGCGCAGGGAATTCGGCTCGCGCCCGCTCAGCCGCTCGGTTTCCCCCAGCAGATCGTTCCAGAACTCGGCCTCGTCGGGAAATTCCAGCTTGGGCAGGTAGAGGTACAGCGTCTCGCGCCCGGCGAATGCACTCACGAAGGCGGCGAGGTCACTGATGCTGGCGCTGCCTCCCTCCCCGTCCTCCAGGTACAGCGGGCGGGGGCGGGTCATGGGGAGGGGGCTGCCCAGCCTCGCGGCGGTTCGGAGGTTTACGTAGGCCGCCTGGACGTTTGCCGCAGTAGGCGAGAAGGTATCGTCGAAGTCGAAGATCAGCGCGTCGGGGGAGGCCGCGAGCGCCGCGCGGAGGGCCCCGGTGTCATTGGGCTCCACCAGCACCTCCACCTTGCGGGCGTGCAACTCGGCGGGTGGGGGTGCCACCTGCCAGTCGCCATCCCGGATATGGGCGCTCCGGGGATCGAAACCGGGCGTCCAGGCACGCGGACGGGCGAGCAGGGCGCGGCGGCGGACGGCGAACTGCGCCTGAAGCCTGAGGTGAACGTAGGGGATGGGTGGGGTCAAGGGGGGCTCCGGTGGGTGGGGAGGCTGACCTTGGCGCCGCCTCCCCGAGAATGGTGACATGGAGAGGCGTGCCCTGCTTGAACACAGCTTCCGGTCGGCCCTAGAGGCGGTGGCCCCCGCTCACCTGCTCGCTCCCTTTCTTACCGGGCCGCGCCCCGACCTCGTGCTCGCCTTTGGAAAGGCCGCGCTGCCGATGCTGCGGGCGGCGCTGGAAACCTATCCCGGTGTGCCGGGTCTGGCCGTTCCCCCCCGCGGGACGCCTGACCTGAGCGCCCCGCCAGGGGTGGAAGTCTTGCCCGGCAGCCATCCCGTCCCCGACGAACACAGCGTGCGTGCGGCCGAGGCGGCTCTCACCCGGGTTCGTGCCCTGCCCGCGGGCGCCCGGCTGCTCGTCCTCGTCTCGGGGGGTGGGAGTGCGCTGCTGAGCGCGCCGTGGGGCGTGACGCTGGCGCAGAAACAGGCCCTCACGCGTGATCTGCTGCGTGCGGGGGCCAACATTGTGGAGATCAACGCCGTCCGCAAGCACCTCTCCCGGGTCAAAGGGGGGTGGCTGGCGCGGGCCACCCAAGCTCAGGTCCGCGCCCTGCTGCTCTCCGACGTGATCGGCGACGATCCTTCGGTGATTGCCAGCGGTCCCACGGTGCCCGATCCGACGACCTTCGCGGAGGCTCTGGACGTGCTGGACCGTTACCGGGTGGAGGCTCCCGAAGCCCGCGCCCATCTGCGGGCAGGGATTCAGGGTAACCTTCCCGAGACGCCGAAGCCCGGCGAACTCCCCCACGTCGAGAACGTCGTCATCGGCTCCAACCGGGTGCTGCTGGAGGCGGCGCGGAGGGTTCTGGAGGAGCGGGGCGTGCGGGCCGTGATCCTCTCGGACACCTTCGCGGGAGAGGCGCGGGACCTCGCCGGATTCCATGCCTCGCTCGTGCGGAGTATTCGAGCCTACGGCACACCTTTCCGGGGGCCGCTGGTGCTTCTTTCTGGTGGAGAGGCCACCGTCACGGTTCGCGGCGATGGCTGGGGCGGGCGCAATCAGGAGTTCGCGCTGGCGCT
Organism: Deinococcus apachensis DSM 19763; assembly: GCF_000381345.1. NCBI lineage: Bacteria > Thermotogati > Deinococcota > Deinococci > Deinococcales > Deinococcaceae > Deinococcus > Deinococcus apachensis. The sequence goes on from NZ_KB906411.1 coordinate 60,370, forward strand.
CCTACACGAACTTGGCGAGCGCGGTGTCTACGCCCTTTCGGCCGGGTCGGACGGGATCGACGGCCGCAGCGACGCGGCGGGGGCTTCTCTCACACCCGACTCACTGGCACGCGCCCGGTCCCTGGGTCTCGACCCGCGCGATTTCCTCGCCCGCAACGACTCGGGCTCCTTCTTTGCCGCGCTGGGGGACGCCCTGATCACCGGGCCGACTGGGCACAACGTGGGCGACTACCGCGCGATCCTCGTGGAGGGAGAATTGTAGCGTCACTCACCGGGAGACGCCTCCTGGCCCCGGCCCGGCCCTACGATAGGCACCACCTTCACCCGCTGGATCATCCCCGCCCGTTTCGCGCCCCCAGGAGGTTGCCGTGACCACCCTTCCGCATCTGCCCGCTGGCCTGTCCATCACTGCCCCCGTGCAGGAGGCGTTCGCCGGAGTGCTGACCCCTGAGGCCCTGACCTTCGTGGCCGAGCTGCACCGCCGCTTCGATGCCCGGCGCCGCGAGCTGCTGGCGGCCCGCGAGGAGCGGCAGGGGCGGCTGGACGCGGGCGAGCTGCCCGGCTTCCTGCCCGGGACGGCGCACATCCGGGCGGGGGACTGGAAGATCAGCCCACTCCCCGCCGACCTCCAGGATCGCCGGGTGGAGATCACCGGGCCGGTGGACCGCAAGATGATCATCAACGCCCTGAATAGCGGCGCCCGGATGTTCATGGCCGACTTCGAGGACGCCAGCAGCCCCACCTGGGAGAACATGGTCGAGGGCCAGCTCAACCTGCGCGACGCCGTGCGCGGCACGATCAGCCTGGAGCAGGGCGGCAAGAGCTACCGCCTGAACGAACGGGTCGCCATGCTCCTGGTCCGTCCGCGCGGCCTGCACCTCCCCGAAAAGCACATCGCGGTGGACGGCGAGGTCATGAGCGGGTCCCTCTTCGACTTCGGCCTGTATGCCTTCCACAACCTGCACGAGCGGCTGAACCGGGGCACGGGGACGTATTTCTACATTCCCAAGCTCGAAAGCCATCTCGAAGCGCGCTGGTGGAACGACGTGTTCACTTTCGCGGAAGACACCCTCGGCGCTCCACGCGGCACCATCCGGGCGACGGTCCTGATCGAGACGATCCTCGCCGCCTTCGAGATGGACGAGATTCTGTATGAGCTGCGCGAGCATTCGGCGGGCCTGAACGCGGGGCGCTGGGACTACATCTTCTCGTACATCAAGAAGCTCAGGAACCGGAACGACCGCATCCTGCCTGACCGGGCGCAGGTGACGATGGCGGTCCCGATGATGTCCAACTACTCCAGGCTCGCCATTCAGACCTGTCACAAGCGCGGGGCTCCAGCCATCGGCGGGATGAGCGCCTTTATTCCGGTCAAGAACGACCCGTCGGCGAACGAGCGCGCCTTCACGCAGGTGCGGCTGGACAAGGAGCGCGAGGCGACGAACGGCCACGACGGCACCTGGGTCGCGCACCCCGGCATGGTAGAACTGGCGACGGAAGTGTTCGACCGCCTGATGCCGGGCGCCAATCAGATCGACTCGGGCAAGCAGGCCGACCTGCGGGTGACGGCGCCCGACCTCCTCACCCCGCCGGAGGGGACGATCACCGAGGGGGGCGTGCGGACGAACATCAGCGTGGGCATCCAGTACCTGGCCGCGTGGCTTCAGGGCCGGGGCGCGGTGCCCATCCACAACCTGATGGAAGACGCGGCCACGGCGGAGATCAGCCGCGCGCAACTGTGGCAGTGGCTGCACCACGGGGTCAGGCTGGAGGATGGCCGGACGCTGACGGCGGAACTGCTGGACACCCTCTTCGCGGAGGAACTAGGCAAGCTCGGCCCGGACTTCGCGGAGGCGGGACGGCTGTTCAAGGAGGTGGCGACCCGCTCGCCCCTCGTGGAGTTCCTGACCCTGCCCGCCTACGGGGCGCTGGCCTGAAAACGGTTCGGTGAGTTTTGGTCTCTTTCCAACTCTGGGTTCTGATAAGCCGCACCGAGACGTGATTTTTTGCTCCTCCCCCTCGAGAAGGAGGCTGGGTGGGGGTGAATGGGCCCGACCCGCGGCGCGGCAGAACACCGGCATCCCGGACAACCTGCCGGGGCATTGTTGAAGGTGGTTTGGTTGTCCCTACCGACCTCCCCCGGTCGAACGCATCAACACCTCTATCACCTGCCCGTATGAGCCTGGCCGCAAGCGCGCGAGCAGATCGAGCATTCTGGCGTCATTGCCGACGAGAACGCGGGGCTGGCGGCGCTCGACTCCCCTCAGGATGATCCCGGCGGCCTGGGCGGGGTCGAGACGGAGCAGACGCTCGAATTCCCGCTGACCTGCCTGTGCGTCGCTGGCGCCGACCCCGTTGCCCACCCGGGCGTTCCGGGCGATGTTCGTCCGGACCCCTCCCGGATGCACGGCGGTCACGCCCACCCCCAGCGGTGGAAGCTCATGGCGCAGCACCTCCGTAAAGCCCCGCACCGCGAACTTGCTCGACGAGTACGCGCTCTGCCCCACCGGGCCGATGAGCCCGAACAGGCTGGAGACGTTGACCAGATGCGAGCCCAGTTCAGAGCGCAGCGCGGGCAGGAACGCTCTTGTCATGGCGACGACAGCCCGGAAGTTGACGTCCATCACCCAGTCGAACTCCTCCTCGCTGACCTGGGTGAAGGCGCCGCCCAATGCCACGCCCGCGTTGTTGACCAGCAGGGTCACCCGGGGATATTCCCGCAGCACCGCGTCGGCCAGATCGGGAATCTCCGCCGTCCGGGACAGGTCGAAGGGGTGGACGCTGATCCTCAATTCCGGGTATTCGGGCCGCAGCCGGGCCACCAGCGTCCGCAGCCCCTCCTCGTCCCGGTCGATCAGCGCGAGGTGGCTGCCGCGCTCCGCCAGCCGGGAGGCCAGCGCTCGCCCGATGCCGCTCGCCGCGCCCGTCAGGACCGCCGTGCCGCCCGCGAAGACGTAGGGTTGCACTGTTCAGGCGCTCCGGGGGGCGGCGGACCGCAGGGGCGCGAGGGGCCGGGGGCTCAGCCGGGCGCGGTACAGCGTGGGGTCGAAATGAGCCAGGGTGCGCCGGAAATTCAAGGCCCGCTCGGGCCAGAGCGAGGTGTTGCGCCCCCCCTCGTCGATGTACCAGCTCGTGCAGCCGCCCTGCATCCAGACGCTGCCCAGCAGCTTGCCCTGAATCGCCTCGTTGTACGCGGCCTGCGCCTCGGGGCGGGGTTCCAGGGAGAGCAGGTGCCCCTCCTCCAGGTACTCCAGCGCGCGCAAGATGTACCGGATCTGCGCCTCCATGATGTACACCATGCTGTTGTGGCCGAGGCCGGTGTTCGGCCCCACGATCAGGAAGAGGTTGGGAAAGCCCGCCACCGTCGTCCCGTGCAGCGCCGCCGAATGGGGCTGCCAGACCTCGGCGAGGGAGCGCCCGTCCCGCCCGTGGATCACCCGTGCAATGGCGGGCTGCGTCGCGTTGAAGCCCGTTCCGCCGATGAGCACGTCGAACTCCCGCTCGGCACCGTCCGCCGTGATGAGGCGCGAGCCACGCACCTCGCAGATCGGCTCGGTGACGACCTCGACGTTGGGCTGCGTCAGGGCCGGGTAGTAGTCGTCGGAGACCAGCACTCGCTTACAGCCCAGGCGGTAATTGGGCGTCAGCCTCGCGCGCAGCAGAGGGTCCGCGACCTGCGCCTCCAGATGCTTGCGCCCGGCGTCCTCCGCCAGCCTCCTGACCCGCTCGTTGGAAAAGCTCAGGAAGCGGGCCTCGGCCACCCCGAAAATCCACTGCCGCGAGAGGCGTTGCAGGGCCGGGTAGCGGCGGAAGAGGGCGCGGCGGCGCTCACTCGTCTCCGTGTCCATCCGGGGCATGATCCAGGGGGCCGACCGCTGGAAGACCGTGAGCTGCGCCGCCTCTTTCTGCACCTCCGGGACGAACTGGATGGAGGAGGCCCCGGTGCCGATCACCGCCACCCGCTTGCCGCGCAACTCGGCCGAGTGGTCCCAGCGGGCGGAGTGGAAACGGGGACCGCTGAAGCTCTCCAGCCCCGGGATCGCGGGCCACTTCGGCTCGACGAGCGGGCCGTGCCCGGAGATCAGGACGCGGGCAGTGAAGGTGTTGTTGCCGCCCTGGCCGTCGCTCGTCCGAATCCGCCAGAGCGAGTCCGCGTCGTCCCACTCGGCCCGCTCGACCTCGTGCCCGAAGCGGATGTGGGGGCGGAGGCCAAACTCGTCCGCCGTGCGGCGCAGGTACTCCAGAATCTCGGGCTGGCGGGCGTAGCGGTGGCCCCACTCCGGGTTGGGCGCGAAGGAGAAGGAGTACAGGTCGCTCTTCACGTCGCAGGCGCAGCCCGGGTAGGTGTTGTCCCGCCAGGTGCCGCCGACCTCCCCGGCCCGCTCGAAGATCACGAAGTCCTCCATCCCATGCCGCTGAAGCAGAGCCGCCATGCCCAGCCCCGCGAAGCCGCTGCCGATGATGGCGATCTGGTGGTGCGTGGTCACACGGAAACCTCCTGCAGGAAGTCGAGGGCGAGGCGGTTGAAGGTCTCCGCGCGCTCCAGTTGCGGCATGTGCCCGGTGTCCCGGAAGAGGTGGAACTGGGCGTGGGGATGATGGCGCCGGGCCGCGTCCAGCAACCTCGCGGGCAGGATGAGGTCGTGGTCGCCCCAGACGATCAGGGTGGGAAGCCGCCGCTCCGCCAGGCGGCCCAGCAACTCCTCGCGCCACACGGTTTTCGCCCCGCGCCAGTCCCCCAGGTCGCGCAGCACCCGCAGGAACGTGCGGGCTGCCCCGGGCTGCCGGGCCAGGTCGAGCGCGGCGGCCACCCGCTCCGGGGTGGCGAGGCGAGGGTCGTGGAAGAGCGAGCGGACTGTTTGCCGGGCACTGAGCTTCGTGGACCTCAGCAGCAGTTCGCCCAGGCGCGGGACCGTGAGAACTCGCAGGATGGCGGCGATCTCACGCCCGAACCCCGCGCTGTTCACCAGGATCAGGCCCCGGGTGCGCTCCGGGAACGTGGCGGCGAAGCGTTGCGCCACTGCCCCGCCCAGCGAATTGCCGATCAGCGTGACGGGCCGCGTCTCGCCGACCGCGTCCAGAAAGTGGGCCACGAAGCGCGCCAGGCCAGCCAGGCTGTACGGAACGTCCGGCTTGTCGGTGTAGCCGAAGCCGATCAGGTCGAGCGCGTAGACCCGGTGCCGCTCACTCAAGGGGGCAAGGTTGGCCTCCCAGTCCTCCAGACTGCGGCCGATGCCGTGCAGCAGGACGAGTGGAGGGCCTTCGCCCGCAATCACGGCGCGGGTACGGACCCCGCCCACATCAGTAAAGCTGGGTGCGCAGGGGAGAGGAAGGGCGGCGGGCGAACTCATAGCAGCCTCCGGGGGTCAGGGAAGGGTCACCGGGTGGGGACGGATGGAGGAATGATACCCATCCGGGTGGAACAATGGTCCGGTACGTTTTGCTGACTTCCCAGGATACAGGTTCCAAAAAACTGCATCGCGGCGTGGTTTTTTGCTCCTCTCCCTTGACTCACAGAGCTGCTTGCAGGGGGGAGGTCGGGTGGGGGTGAACAGGCACGCCGTCCGGACGCAGCAAATCTTGATCTCTGGGACAACGTCTCAGGCTGTTGGTGGAAAGGGGTCAGCGCCTCCCGTTCCTCCGGCTCCCCGCCCTCGCCCCCTCAGTCCTTCCCGTTGCCATCGTAGCGGGCGCGGGCATCGGTGGGGGAGAGGCTGCCGCCCGTGCTGGAGTCCGTGCCCGTGCCGGTGGAGGTGCCCTGGGCGGGGGTGGCCGTGTTCTCCTCCGGTGCGCGGGTGCCGCCCAGCAGGTTCTTCATGTCGCTGCCGAAGGGGCCCTCGCCTTCGTCCTTGTGCTCGTTCACGGCGTCCTGATCGGGGGATTCGGGCTTCTTGTAGGGCGTGTTCAGATCGTCTGGCATGAGTACCTCCGGTGGAAGCCACAGCATCGGCCTTCACGGCCGTCCGGCCATGAGGGATTGCTAAAGCGCTCAGGGCGCAGGAACGGTTGCGGAAGGTGGGGCCGCAGGAGCACATTGCAGCGGAACAAGCCGTCAACGCGCCGCTAGAGCCAAGAGGCCCCCAGGCGGGGTCGCGCCTGCTTCACCACCGCCGACTTCCCCACCCCACCACGGAGGCTGCCTTGCCGTCTTTCGATACCCACGTCACCGTCAACGGAGTGGCGCAGCCCGCGACCCTCGGCGAGCCGCTGGTGGAGGTCATCAACCGCGCCTCGGTCGAGCTGCCCCAGGTGTGCTACCACCCGCAGCTCGGCCCCATCCAGACCTGCGACACCTGTCTGGTGGAGGTGAACGGCGAGCTCGTGCGCTCCTGCGGCACCCGCGTGACGGCGGGGCAGAACGTCCGCACCGAGACGACCGCCGCCCGCACCTCGCGCAAGGCCGCCTTCGACAGGCTCCTCGGCAACCACCTGCTGTACTGCACCGTCTGCGACAACAACAACGGCAACTGCGTGGTCCACAACACCACCGCGCTGCTCAGGGTCGAGCACCAAGCGACGCCCTACCAGCCCAAGCCCTACGCCAAGGACGAGTCCAACCCCTTCTACCGCTACGACCCCGACCAGTGCATCCTGTGCGGGCGCTGCGTGGAGGCCTGCCAGAACCTGCAGGTCAACGAGACCCTGAGCATCAACTGGGAGGACCCCCATCCCCGCGTGCTGTGGGACGGCGGCTCGCCCATCAACGAGTCGAGCTGCGTGAGCTGCGGCCACTGCGTCTCGGTGTGCCCCTGCAACGCCCTGATGGAGAAGTCCATGCTGGGCGAGGCGGGGCTGATGACGGACCTGCCGCTGCCGGTCTTCCACTCCGCGGTCGATCTGGTCAAGGCGGCGGAACCGTCCATCGGGTACGGCCCCATCCTGCAACTCTCCGACACAGAATCGGCGATGCGCGAGGGGTCGGTGAAGCGCACGAAGACGGTCTGCACCTACTGCGGGGTGGGCTGCTCCTTCGAGGTCTGGACCAAGGAGCGCCACATCCTCAAGATTGAACCGACGCACGGCCCCGCGAACGGCGTCTCCACCTGCATCAAGGGCAAGTTCGGCTGGGACTACGTGAACAGTGACAAGCGGCTGACCACGCCGCTGATCCGCGAGAACGGCGCCTTCCGCGAGGCGAGCTGGGACGAGGCGTTCAACCTCATCGCCCGCCGCTTCGGGGAGATTCGGGCGCAACACGGCCCGGACGCCCTGGCCTTCATCGCCTCCTCGAAATGCACGAATGAGGAAGCGTTCCTGATGCAGAAGCTCGCCCGCGCGGTGGTCGGCACTAACAACATGGACAACTGCTCGCGCTACTGCCAGAGCCCGGCCACGATGGGCCTGTGGCGCACGGTGGGCTATGGCGGCGACTCCGGCTCCATCCACGACCTCGAACAGGCGGGGCTCGTCATCGGCATCGGCACGAACACCGCCGAGTCGCACCCGGTCCTCGCCACCCGGGTCAAGCGGGCGCATAAATTGCACGGCCAGCGCCTGATCGTGGCCGACCTGCGCGAGCACGAGATGGCGCAGCGGGCCGACCTCTTCGTCCGCCCGGTGCCCGGCACCGACTTCGTGTGGCTCACCGCCGTGGCGAAGTACATCCTCGACGAGGGGCTGGAGAAGAAGGACTTCATCGCGCAGTGGGTGAACGGGCTGGACGACTACAGGGCGAGTATCGCCGGGTACACGCTCGCCCATGCCGAGGAGGTCACCGGCATCAGTCAGGACACCCTCAGGCAGATCGCCCACGAGATCGTGCAGGCGGACGGCACCTGCATCATGTGGGCGATGGGTGTGACCCAGCAGTGCAGCGGCAGTGAAACCTCGACGGCGATCTCCAACCTGCTGCTGATCACCGGGAACTATATGCGCCCTGGCGCCGGGTCCTACCCCTTGCGCGGGCACAACAACGTGCAGGGGGCGTCCGATATGGGCGCCATGCCCAACTTCGTGGGCGGCTACCAGAAGATTGATGACCCAGCCGTGCAGGAGAAGTTCACGGCGCGGTGGGGCGTGCCCCTCCCCCAGAACAAGGGCCTGGACAACCACGAGATGGTCCACGCGGTCCACGGGGGCACCTTGAAGGCCATGTACCTCAAGGGCGAGGAGATGGGCCTGGTGGACGCGAACGCCAACTACGTGGACGCGGCCTTCGAGAAGCTCGACTTCTTCGTGGTGCAGGACGTGTTCTTCAGCCACACGGCGAGCTTCGCCGATGTGGTCCTCCCCGCCAGCCCCAGCCTGGAGAAGGACGGCACCTTCACGAACACCGAGCGCCGCATTCAGCGCCTCTACCGCGCGCTGGAGCCGCTGGGCGACAGCAGGCCCGACTGGGAGATCATCCAAGGCGTCGCCAATGCGATGGGCGCGGGCTGGAGGTACGACCATCCCTCGCAGATCATGGACGAGGTCGCCTCGCTGGTGCCGCTGTACTCCGGCGTGACCTACGACCGGCTGGAGGGCTTCCGCTCGCTCCAGTGGCCAGTCCTGCCCGATGGCAGCGACACGCCGCTCCTCTTTACCGAGGGCTTCCCCTTTCCCGACCGCAAGGCGCGGCTCTACCCCGCCGAGTTCGTGGCCCCGCAGGAGGCCCCCGACGCCGAGTACGACCTGCACCTCAACAACGGGCGGATGCTGGAGCACTTCCACGAGGGGAACATGACCTTCAAGTCGGCGGGGATCACCCAGAAAGTGCCGGGGTCCCTCGTCGAGGTGTCGCCGGACCTCGCCCGCGAGCGTGGCCTGGAGAGCGGGCGGTACGTGAGGCTGGTCTCGCGTCACGGGGCCGTGCGCGTGCGCGTCCACGTGACGGACCGGGTGAAGGGCAAGCAGATTTACATGCCGATGAACAACCCGGAGGCCAGGGACGCCGTGAACCGCCTGACCGGGAGCCACACCGACCCCTCGACCCACACGCCCGCCTACAAGGACACGGCGGTGAGGATGGAGGTGCTGCCCGAGATGGGTGACAACCCGCTGCCGCGCGTCAACCACCGTTACGGGCATCCCACTCCCCAGCGGGGGGTGGAGGTCGAGCGCAAGTGGCGCCGGGCGGACTACCGCTTCCCAGGGGCGCTGTACAACCGCATCTCAGCGCTGCGCCAGACCCAGCCCGATGCGGTGGGAGGCGATGACTGATGGCGAAGGCGCTGGACTTCGACCCCCGGACCCTGCTGCCCACTCCGGAGGAACGGGTGGCGGCGGGCACGGCGGAGAGCGCGGACGCGCTGCTGGAAGCCATGGAACTGCTGCGCGTGCTGCACGAGCACAGGGTGCTGCACACCCTCGTCCGGGTGGTGCAGGGCGGCGAGGGGCTGGCCTTCCACGCCCTGGAGGTGCTGAACGAGCCGGGCAGCGTGCGGGCCATCCGCAACGCGCTGGGAGCTGTTAAGGCGCTGGGCAGCATCGAGCCCGAGGCCCTGGACACGGTCACCGGGGCTCTGGCGGACGGGCTCCAGGAAGGCGCCCGCCGGGTGCGGGAGGGCGAGCGGGCGGGCCTGGGCGAACTCCTCGCCCTCGTGCGCGACCCCGATGTGGGGCTGGCCCTCGGCGCCCTCGTCGGCGTGCTGCGCGGCTTCGGGCGTGGCCTGCGCGAGCGCGAGGCGCACGGCAACCTCTCCGAGGTGCCCCATACCTGAGCCCGTGACGACCGCCCGGCCCGCCTCCCGCCCCGTCCTGCGATATGTGGACGGCGCGATGGCCCCTGTCACCGATCAGGTGGTGGTCGAGGAACCGCTCGAAATTCGCCTTGTGTCCGGCGGCGAGGAACAGTCCGTCGGCGTCACCATGCGAACGCCCGGCACCGACCACGACCTCATGCGGGGCTTCCTGTATGCCGAGGGGGCCATCACCTCCGCGCAGGACATTCTGGGCATCTCGGAGTGGCGGGAGGGCGACCTCGTGGCCCCGAACGTGCTGCGGGTCGAACTGCGCTCGGGCTTCGAGGCGTTGCGGACCCTCTCGCGCCACACCTTCACGAGCAGCGCCTGCGGTGTGTGCGGCACGGGCAGCATCGAGCGGCTGGCCCTGCGCGCTTCTCCCGCCGTCTGGACCCGTCCGCCTCTTGACCCCGAAATGGTCTGCGCCCTGCCCACCCGGCTCCGCGCCGAACAACCGCTGTTTGACGCGACGGGCGGCCTGCACGCGGCGGGGCTCTTCACCCCCGAAGGCGAGTGCCTGGCCGCGCGCGAGGACGTGGGCCGCCACAACGCCGTCGACAAGCTCATCGGCTGGTCGCTGGAGCATGATCTTCTGCCCCTTTCCGACCACATCCTTGCCGTGAGCAGCCGGGCGGGCTTCGAGATCGTGCAGAAGGCGGCGCTAGCGGGCCTTCCCGTCGTCTGCGCCGTCTCCGCTCCCACCAGCCTCGCCATCGAAGTCGCCGAGAGCTTTGGACTCACCGTGCTGGGCTTCGTGCGGGAGGGCCGCTTCAACGTGTACAGCTTCCCGGAACGCCTGCGGCTTTGATGGGGGACGGCGGGCTTTCTCGTTGCACATCTGGACAGCCCAGCAAGCTTTGCTGACCTCCAGGGATCAAGGCTCAGAAGACCGCTCGACAAGATGCTTTTGGCTCCTCCCCCTTGAACGCTTGATGTGCCATGCGGGACGCCGTGTGGGATGACGTCTTTTTCTCCCTCCCCCCTTGCGGTGGGCTCGCCGAGCTGCTTGTGGAGGTTTGGGGAGGGGGTGGCGAGCGCAACTCGTCCTCATGCTGCACAACGAAAACACCCTGTCACCCAACTTCTCATTTCGCATCAAGCGTCCCCTAGGGAGAGACTGGGTGGGGGAGACCGGGCCGGGCGTCTCCGGGCCACCCCAGACACCCAAGCACCCCTCTTTCAGCTTCAGTAGCCCAAATCCACCCCTACAAACTCGTCCGCACCTGCCACAACTCGGGAAACAGGACCACGTTCAGCGCCCGCCTCAGGTAACCCGCCCCGCTCGTGCCGCCGCTCCCCGTCTTGAAGCCGATGGTGCGCTCCACGGTCGTGAGGTGGTTGAAGCGCCAGGCCCGGAAGTTGTCCTCCACGTCGAGCAGCTTCTCGGCGAGTTCGTACAGGTCCCAGTAGCGCTCCGGGTCGCGGTAGACGGTGAGCCAGGCGTCCAGCACCCCGGAATGCTCGGTCGCGGGCTGGGTGTAGTCCCGCTCCAGCACCTCGGCGGGGATGGGCAGGCCCCGCGCGGCGAGGAGGCGCAGGGTGAGGTCGTACACGCTGGGCGCGTGCAGGGCGGCGTGCAGCGGGCCGTGCTGATCCGGGCGGTGCTCGAAGGGCCGCAGCAGCACCGGGTTGCGGTTCCCGAGCAGGATCTCGACCATGCGGTAGCCCGCCGATTGAAAGCCCGACGCCTCGCCAAAAGCCCCGCGGAACTGGAGGTAGTCGGCGGGGGTCATCGTCTTCAGCACGCCCCAGGCCGCCGTCAGTTGCTCCTGGGCGCGCACCACCCGGGTCAGCATCTTCAGCGGCTCGTCGGTCACGCCCGCCTCCAGCAGCGCCATCGCGGCCTGAAGCTCCCGGATGATCAGGCTCAGCCACACCTCGGAGACGTGATGCACCGTGATGAAGAGGTGTTCGTCGTGCGCCCCCGTGATGGGCTGGTGGGCGCTGAGCAGCGTGTCCAGCCGCAGGTAATCCCCGTAGCTCAGCCGCCGCCCGAAGTCGGTGTGGGCGCGTTCCGGCGCGTCCCGGTCCGTCCTGTGTTCCGCCTGGCTCATGGCCGAAGACTACAACCCTGGGTAAAGGCCCGCCCCGGCGCCGCCCCTTACCCTGAACCCATGCCTTCCCCCATCCTCGACCTCGCGGGAATCACGCTGGAGGTCAACCACCTGCCCCGGGGCATCCGCTTCTACACCCAGGTGCTGGGGCTGGACCTGCTGGACGCCGACGAGGAGCGCGGCGTGGCGCAGTTCCGGGTCAACGAGGCCCAGACCCTCACCCTCTGGAAGCCGATCACCCGGCAGGCGAACGACTCGCGTCTGGCGCCCTTGCACGCTCGCGGCGCCTCCCACCTGCACTACGCCTGGCAGATTCAGCCGGGGGATCTGGACCGCGGCAAGGCGACCCTGGACGAACACGGCCTGCCCTGGACCGAGATCGACCTGGGCACCCCCGAGCGGCCCGATCCCACCGTGTACTTCTTCGACCCCTTCGGTCACGGGCTGGAGTTGCGCGGCATCAACCTCGCCGACGAGCGAAGGCCGACCTATCTGCCTGTGCCGGTGGAGCGGCCCCCGCACGCCCTCCCGGTGATGGGGCTGCGCGAGGTCGCCCTGGCTTTCGCTGACTATCCGGCGATGAGGGCCCGGCTCCCCCGCGCCTACGGCCTCGCCTACGCCAAGGAGCAGGAGGACCGCGACTTCGCCCAGTTCACCCTGGGGCCCGAACCCGAACCCGACGGCAACGGGACGCCCCGGCGCTGGCTGTACGCCTGGGACCCGCAGGTGGGCCTGGCCGACATGTTCGGCGGCGACCACGCCCTGGTGCAGTTTTACGCGCGGGTGGACGAGGTGCTGCCCCGGGTGCGGGCGGAGGGCCTGCCCCACGTGCTGGAGGACGGGCGGCTGGCCGTGCGCGATCCCGAGGGGCATATCTTCGAGTTCCTGCCCCCGCTTTGAAGGTGAACACGGCACAACTTCCCCTGACCTGTATCAACGTCATGGCCTGGGTAAGAAGAGGCGGCGACGTTTCTTTTTCCACGGTTGAGCAGCGCCAGTCTTTGGTCCCGCGCTAGATGCAACAGGCATTTCTGAAGTTTGCTTTCATCCCCCACAGAGGAAGTCTCAAGTTCCCTATAGAAATCATTTTTTTTATCGCTGGCACCCCGTGTTAACCTTTGCCCCTCGCCGCTTGGGGCGATAAGGCAGGCTGAACGAGGCGGCCGGAAGGGGGCGGGGAGAACTGCTGGGCTCCACGTTCACCAGGGATTGTTGCCCCTCGCCACTCTCCGCAGACGAGGAAAGAAAATGTCCTGTTTATCCCACCTCCATTTGCACGTCGGCATGGTTTTCTCTATCGACCGGTTCCGGGGAGGGGAGGATGAATTCGCCTCCTCCGGCTGCTCCTCCCAGGGGCTCAGGAGGTGCGGATGCGTCCGCTAGACCGGCTGGAGCTGTGGGTGGGGGTGGAGCCCACCGTCAGCCGCATCGGGGACAGCGTGCAGGACCAGCTGATCCTCAGCGGCTTTCATGAGCGGCTGGAGGACATCGACCGGCTGGCGTCCCTGGGCGCGACCCGGGTGCGCTTTCCGGTGCTGTGGGAGCGCACGGCCCCGTCGGGGCTGGACCAGGCCGACTGGACCTGGGCGGACGCGCGGCTCGCACGCCTCGCCGAACGTGGCCTCGATCCCATCGTCGGGCTCGTCCACCACGGGGGTGGGCCACTACACACCCACCTGCTCGACCCGGAATTCGTCCCCGGCCTGACCGCCTATGCCCGGGCGGTGGCCGAGCGCTATCCGCACCTGGGCACCTACACGCCGGTCAACGAGCCCCTCACGACCGCGCGCTTTTCCGCCCTGTACGGCCACTGGTATCCCCACGCGCGCGACGACCACTCCTTCTGGCGAGCGCTGATGCACCAGCTTCAGGCGACGGTGCTGGCGATGCGGGCGATCCGCGAGGTCAATCCGGGGGCCGAACTGCTGCAAACGGAAGATATGGGGCTGGTCAGCGCCCGCCCCACACTGCGCGAACAGGCGGACTTCGAGAACGAGCGGCGCTGGCTGTCCTTCGACCTGCTGCTGGGCCGGGTGGACCGGGATCACCCCATGTGGTCCTACCTGCGCTGGGTGGGGGCCACCGAGAGGGAAATCCTGTGGTTCGCCGAGAACCCCTGCCCCCCCGACGTGCTGGGCCTGAACGCCTACGTCACCAGCGAGCGCTTTCTGGACGACCGGGTGGGGCACTACCGGGGCGGGCATCACGGGGGCTTTCACGGCGGCAACGGGCGGCGCGCCTACGTGGATGTCGAGGCCGTCCGGGTGCAGGGCCAGCCCATCGGCGGCCCCTGCGGGCGGCTGTACGAGGCGGACGCGCGCTACGGCCTGCCCCTGGCACTGACCGAGGTGCATCTCGCCTGCACCCGTGAGGAGCAACTGCGCTGGCTGCACGAGACCTGGCAGCAGGCGCAGTCGGCCCGAGCCGACGGGGTGGACGTGCGCGCCGTGACCGCCTGGTCGGCGCTGGGGGCCTTCGACTGGAACTCTCTGCTGACCCGACAGAACGGCCACTACGAGAGCGGCCTGTGGGACGTGCGGGCGCCGCAGCCCCGCCCCACGGCCCTGGCCCAGCTCGCCCGCCACCTGGCAACCGGGGCACCCCTGGGCCCCGCGCAGGCCGTGCTGGAGGGCCCCGGCTGGTGGCGCCGCGCCGACCGGCTGCGCTTTCCCCCGGAAGGCCCCCTCCATGCCGAGACCCCCGACGGCCCCCCGCTGCTGGTCGCCGTTCCGGGACGGCTGGGTGAGCGGCTGCTGGAGGCCTGCGGGGGGCGCGGCCTGCCCGCCCGGCGCCTGGCGCTGGGAAAGGTCCAGACCGCCCTGGAACTCGAGCGTCCCTGGGCAGTCGTGGCCGCAGCGGGCAGCTTCGGAGATGCCGGGCACCTGGGCGCGCTGGCGACGGCCTGTGCCGCGCGGGGGCTCCCCCTGCTGCTGCTGTCCTCGGCCCAGGTCTTCGCTGGGGATGCCGCCCGGCCCCTCCTGGAATCGGACGCGCCCAACCCCACTCGTGCTGGGGGAATGCGGCAGCGGCTGGGAGAGGAGGCCGTTCTCGCCGCCCATCCCGGCGCGCTGGTGATCCGCAGCGGCCCCCTTTTCGACGTGGGGGAGACGGAGGGCTTTTCGGCCGCCCTGCTGCGCGCCATTCGGGCCGGGCGGCCCTTCCCGGCGCCCACGGGCGGGGCCGTGTCACCCACCTTCCTGCCCGACCTGCTGCACCACGCCCTCGACCTGCTGCTCGACGGCGAGACGGGCGTGTGGCACCTCCCCAACGGGGGGGCGGTGTCGTGGTTCGAATGGGCGGAAATGCTCGCGCGGGCGGCCCGTCTCGACCCGGGGAGGGTGCGGGCCGTCTCTCCGGCGCGGCTGGTGTCCCCGGCCTCCTGGCCCGCCCTCGCCAGCGAGCGGGGGTGGCCGATGCCGAGTCTGGAGGATGCCGTGGCCCGGTGGTCGCCCGTCCCCGCCACGCGGCAGGCGGACCCCCGGGCGCCCGAGTACGTGGGTGGGCGGCCCTGAGTGGGCTGCCCAGGGGGGGTAGGGGCTTCGGCCCGGGGACTCCCAACATTCCGTCAGGCTTGCTCACGCCGCCTGGATCAGAAAACGTCACGCTTGAAGGCGCGTGCTCCGGCCTGGCCCCCCCGCCTCGCTGGTCCCCCGCAGGCCCCCTCCGGTCGCGGTTTCCCCCATCATGACCACCCTGCCCCCCCTGTCCCGACTCGTGGCCGACCTCGACGGGTCGCGCACCCCCCTCGGAGCGCGTGACCGCTGGCCGCAGAGCCTGCGGATGGTGGTGGACCTCGTGCTGCCCAGCGCCTTCCCGATGATCCTGCTGTGGGGACAGGATCTGATCCAGACCCACAACGACCGGTATGCCGTTCTCTTGGGCGCCCGGCACCCCGCCGCCCTGGGCCAGCCCGCTCGTGAGTCCCGGCCCGAGGGGTGGCCCAGCCTCTCCACGACGGTGTGTGACGCGGCGAGACCCTGCTCTTGGAGGACCAGCTCTACCCCATCAGCCGGAACGGCCGCCCGGAGGAGGCGTACTTCACCCTCTGATCAAGCCCGGGGAGGGCGAGGTGGGCGGCGTGCTCGTCACCCTGACCGAGACGACCGCGCGGGTCCTCGCCAACCGGCGGCGGGGCGTGCAGTGTGACCTCGCCGACCGCCTGGGGCAGGCCCTCACGGTGGCGAACGTGCGGAGGCCGCCCTGGCGTCCGCCTCGCGGCCCGACGTCCCTTTTGCGGACCTCCACCTGACGGGTGATCCGGCGTTTCCCCCACCCTGGGTGCGGTTCTGGGGACGCGGCAGCCTGCGGAACTGGACTGGGCGGCGGACGACGCCGGACCCCGTCGCGCGCTGGCCCTCCCCGTGGACGGGCAGACGCAGGCGGAGGCGGCGAGCGTGCTGGGCCTGAACCCGCGGTCGGCGCTGGACGAGGCCACCGGGACTTCCTCTCGGGGTACGCCCGGCAGGTGGGGGCGGCGCTGCGGCGGGTCCGTTCCCGGGAACAGGCGGACCTGAACCGCCGGGTGGAGGAGGAGCGCGAGGCCCTCGCGGCGTTCGCCCGCCTCACCGAACTCGTCGCCAACACGGGGGACGTGGGGACCCTGGCGCAGCAGGCCGCCGACCTGATCCACGGGGTGCTGGACGTTCACAGCGCGGTGTATTTCGAGTGGGAGGGCGATTTCTGGAAGGCCCGCCAGGTGTCGGGTGCCCTCTCCCCGGAGCTGGTCGCCGAGCTCGAACGCGGCCCGCTCGCGGAAATGCCCGGCTTCGCCCTTCCGGCCGGACGCCGCGAACCCATGTTCTTCGAGCACTGGAACGCGGCCGCGGGAAGCCCGCCCGGCCTGGTGCCGTACACCGCCGTGGCGTGCTCCCCGCTGTTTACGCAGGATCACCCGGCGGGCATGCTGAGCATGACGACCCTGACCAGCCCGGTCTGGTCCGAGCGGGAAAGGGCGGGCTTCCGCGCGGTGGGTGACAGCCTGCGCCTCGCCGTGGAGCGCACGGCCCGGCTGCGGCAGGTGGAACGGCAACGCGAGCGCCTCGCGGACCTGAACGCTGAGCTGGGCTCATTCATCACCCGCACTGTCCACAATCTGGGGGTGCCCGTGCGTCGCCTGGCCCACCTCCTCGATCCGGCCCGGACGGGCCAGGCCCACCCGGCGGGCGACCTGCTGCCCTACGATCCGGCCGCCCTGGGGGACGAGGTGGTGCGCCTCACGGCCGTCGCGCGGGACCTGTGCCAGCTCTCACGGCTGGAGCAGCAGGAGCTGAACCTCGACCTCCTGCCGCTGGGGGAACTGTTCGCCGGGGTGCGGGCGGAGTTCGCCGCCACGCCGCCGGGGGCACGGACCGAGTGGCTGATCCGCGCCCTGCCCACCGTGCGGGGGGACCGGGCGCTGCTCGGCCAGGCGCTGCGGGTGCTGATGACCTTCACCCTCAGCGAGACGCGCGGGGTGAGCCTGGTGGACATCGGGGCCGAGGAGGGCGAGGTGCGGGTGAGCATCTGGGACGACGGCCTGGGCCTCCTGCCCGAGGAGGTGGCCACGCTCTTCGACCTGGCCGTCCGCACCGATCAGCCTGTGCCGCTCCTTCCGGGAAACGGCGGCCTGGCCCAGGTGCGGCGCGTCCTGGCGCGGCACGGCGGCTGGGCCTGGGCCGAGTCGCACCTGCGCGGCGCCCGGGTGGTGCTCGCCTTCCCGGGCGCCGCGCCGCTGAGCGAATTCGAGGCCCTGCTGCGGGGGGGGTGGGGCGGAACCCTGAAGGCCTGCCCAATCGAGGCCAGTGCGGTACGAGTTTCATCCGGGCAGGTATCCGGGCTCAGCCTCCGCTCCACACCGGGGAAGTCATGCTGAGTGATTGCGAAGCATCTCCAGACGAGACCCTTCGCGGTGAGCAGGAGCAAATGCGGGCGGCGCTGAGCATGGGCCCACCCTCACTCCTTGCGGGAGAGGGGGAGACCCGGGTGGAACGGCCTCTCCTTCACGAGCCCCTGATCCGGGTCCCTGGTCATGATCAGGGCGACTAAGGTTGCTGAACCCCACCCTAAAGCCTGGCCCGAAGGCCAGTACGTTTGCGCCCCACCCTGACTGCTCAAGGCCGCTCCTTCGGTGACAACGCCGCCGTCGCAAACCAGAAGGTGCCGAAGGACTTGATCACGTCCACGAACTCGCTGACGGTCACTGGCTTGGGGATGTAGGCGTTGGCGTGCAGGTTGTAGGAGCGCCAGATGTCGCCCTCGGCGCGCGAGGTGGTGAGGACCACGACCGGGATGTTCCGCAGCACCTCATCGGCCTTCAGAACGTCCAGCACCTCCAGGCCGCCCATGCGCGGCATGTTCAGGTCGAGCAGGATCACGTCGGGGGTGGGTGCCCCCGCATGCGGCCCTTCCCGCCGCAGGAAGCTCAGGGCCTCGACGCCGTCCCGGGCGAGGTGAAGGTGATGCGGGAAATGCGCCTCCTCGAAGGCCTCCCGGGTGAGGAGGATGTCGGCGGAATTGTCTTCTACAAGCAGGATGTGAAGGGGTTTCATGGTTGGGGCACCTCCTGGGCACCGGGTGGGGGGGCGTCGGGGAGGGTGAGGGTGAAGGTGCTCCCCTCGCCCGGAGTGCTCTGGACGGTGACCTGGCCGCCCTGACGCTCGGCGGCGGTGCGGACGAGCGCGAGCCCGATGCCGCTGCCGGGATACTCGTCGATGGGGTGCAGGCGTTGGAACACGCCGAAGATGCGCTCGAAATATTGTTCCTCCATGCCGATGCCGTTGTCCCGCACGTGAAAGTGCCACTCGCCCGCCCCGCGCTCCGCCCAGACTTGCACGAGGGGCGGACGGCCCGGTGCGCGGAACTTGACGGCGTTCGTCAGCAGGTTCAGAAAGACGTGGTGCAGCAGCTCGGGGCTCGCCCGCACGGTGGGCAGGTCGCCGACTTCCACCCGTGCGCCCTCGTTCTCAATCTTGGCCGCCAGGTCCTGCACCAGGGTGTGGACGAGTTCGGCCGTGTTCACCGCCCGGAAGGTGTGCTGCACCTGCCGCACCCGCGAGTAGGTGAGCAGGTCCTGAATCAGGGCCTTCAGGCGTTGCGCGGCCGAGATGGTGAAGCCGATGTACTGGTCGGCGCGGTCGTCGAGCTGGCCCCCGTACCGCCGGGCGAGCAACTCGGTGTAGCTGGCGATGGTCCGCAGCGGCTCTTGCAGGTCATGGCTGGCAACGTACGCGAACTGCTCCAGTTCCCGGTTGCTGCGGGCCAGGCCAGCGTTGCTCGCCTCCAGCGCCCGGGTCGCCTCACACAGCGCCCCCTCGCGCTGCTGCACGGCCTCCGCCATGCGGTGAAACTGGCTGCTCAGCTCGCCCAGCTCCCGCAGGGGTGGGGCGGGCAGGCGGGCCGAGTAGTCCCCGGCGGCGATGTGCCGGGCCCCCTCGGTGACTTGGCGGGTGGTGCGTGACAGGGTGCGGGCGGCGCGCAGCGCGGCGAACACGAGCAGCGCCCCTGAGGTAAGCAGCCCGGCGACCGTGAACAGGCGCACGCGGCGCAAGACGGCGGTGCTGTTTTCCAGGGCGCCCTCCAGGCGCAGGTTCTCGCGCGTCTGCATATCGGCCAACACCCGGCGGACCTCCTCCAGGGTGCGTTTGCCGATGCCGTTACTCACCAGGGCCGCCGGGCTCTCCAACGAGACCCGGCGCGCCGCGATCTCGGGCCGCGCGGCCTGGGCAGACCACTGCCCTGTGAGGGTCCGCACCCGGGTCAGGTCCTGGCGCCCCGGGTCCGTTCCCACCCGGGCCTCCAGCTCCCCCAGGTGGCGCTCCAGGTTCACCCCGCCCTGAAAGTAGGGCTGCAAGAAGGCCGGGTTGCCGGTGATGACAAAGCCCCGCTGCCCGTTTTCCAGGTCGGACACGTCGCGCGCCACCGCCTGGATCAGCGTGAGCCGCACCTGGGCCGCCGTGACCTGGGCTGCGCTGCGGGCATTCTGCTCCACCCCAGCGGCGACGGCCACGGCCACAGCCCCCAGCAGCAGCAGCGGAAACAGGAAGGCCCGCAGGATGAAGGCCGCAATGGTCGTGCCGGGCGGCGCACCGGGTGGACCGGTCAGCGGGGGGGATGAGGCGACCGACATCGGGGGGCATTCTAGAGAGCCTGGGCGCAAGTTCTGGGTGGTGGCACCGGGTGGAGGAGGGGAGAGGGCAATCTTCCCCGGCTCCATGTCTAGACCGGTCGCCCTTTTTCTGGACCGCTCACTTGGTCTAGACATATAAATAAAGTTTTCCTCCAGAATTGCTCGGGTTCGTTCAGGACGGTTCGGGGAGAGGCACGTTAGACTCCAGAAGTTCCCGGAACCGTGCGAGTGCCGCCAGAGGGGGAACCGGCGAGTTGCTGGCGCGGCGTTCTAACTGAACTGCTCTTTTCACTTTCCGCACCTGGCTGCGGCGGTGACTCTTTTCCAGACACCGGCCGCGCCCCTGATCCCTGAGGGAGGGACGACATGCTGAATTCTTTCGAGGGCCGCCTGCCCCTGAACCGCTCGGCCTCCACGCCCGCCCTGCTGGTGCTGTCCCACCTGCGCTGGGATTTCGTGTTCCAGCGCCCCCAGCACCTGATGACCCGGGCGGCCCGCACGCGGCCGGTGTACTACATCGAGGAGCCCATCTTCTCGGAGGCGCCTGACGGCCTGACGGTGCGCCAGGAGCCCTGCGGGGTCACTGTGGTCACGTCGATGCTCACCGCGCCCGCCGAGAGCCGCACCCTGGAGGAGCGGCAGGCCGCCATCGCCCGGCTGCTGGAGGACTTCGTCGCTGCCGAGGGTCTGGAGGAGTACGACCTGTGGGTCTACTCCCCTATGGAGCTGCCCGTCACCGCGGGCCTGGCGCCACGCGTGACGGTCTACGACTGCATGGACGAGCTGGCGAACTTCAAGGGGGCGCCGCCTGAGCTGCGCCGCTGCGAGGACGCGCTCTTCGAGCAGGCGGACGTGGTGTTCACAGGCGGGCACCGGCTGTACGAGGCCAAACGCCGCCAGCACCCGAACGTCCACCCCTTCCCCTCCAGCGTCGACGTCAGCCACTTCGCCCAGGCGAGGGCCGGTCTGGAGGACCCCGCCGACCAGCGCGACCTGCCCCATCCCCGCCTGGGCTTCTACGGCGTCATCGACGAGCGTTTCGACATCGAGCTGGTGGGCGAACTGGCCCGGCGTCGCCCGGAGTGGCAGTTCGTATTGCTGGGACCGGTGGTGAAGATTGACCCGGCGGAGTTGCCGCGCGGCGAGAACCTGCACTACCTGGGCATGAAGAGCTACACGGAGTTGCCGTCGTACCTGGCCCACTGGGACGTGGCGCTGCTGCCGTTTGCGCTGAACGAGGCGACCGAGTTCATCAGCCCGACCAAGACGCCCGAATACCTCGCGGCGGGTGTGCCCGTCGTGTCCACCGGCATCCGCGACGTGGTGCGGCCCTACGGTGAGCGGGACCTCGCGCGGATCGCGTACGGGGTGGACGCCTTCGAGGCCGCCTGCGCCGCCGCACTGGCCGAACAAGGCACGTCAGCGGGGGAAGCCCGGCGCGAGCGGGCTGACCGCCACCTGTCCACCCTGTCCTGGGACCGCACCTGGGCAGACATGAGTGCTCTGATCGAACGGGCGGCAGCCGACCGCGCCGCCGTGGCCCTGGCCGGAGTGGCCGATGACTGAGCCCCGACCGACTGGCCCTATGATGGACCCGATGACAGAACCCACCTCCAACGGCTTTGACTACCTGATCGTCGGCGCGGGCTTCGCGGGCAGCGTGCTCGCCGAACGGCTGGCAAATGACGGCAAGCGGGTGCTGATCGTGGACCGGCGGCCCCACATCGCGGGCAACGCCTACGACCGCTACGACGACGCGGGTATCCTGATCCACCCCTACGGCCCGCACATCTTCCACACCAACTCCAAGGAAGTCTTTGACTACCTCTCGCGCTTCACCCAGTGGCGGCCCTACGAGCACCGGGTGCTGGCGAGCGTGGACGGCCAGCTCCTGCCCATTCCCATCAACCTCGACACGGTGAACCGGCTGTACGGCCTGAACCTAACCTCCTTCCAGGTCGAGGAGTTCTTCGCGTCGGTGGCGGAAAAGGTCGAGCAGGTCCGCACCTCCGAGGACGTGGTCGTGAGCAAGGTCGGGCGCGACCTGTACAACAAGTTCTTCCGGGGCTACACCCGCAAGCAGTGGGGGCTGGACCCCAGCGAACTCGACGCCAGCGTGACGGCCCGCGTGCCCACCCGCACCAACCGCGACGACCGCTACTTCGCCGACACCTACCAGGCGATGCCGCTGCACGGCTACACCCGGATGTTCGAGAACATGCTCGCACACCCGAACATCAAGGTGATGCTGAACACCGACTACCGCGAGATCGAGAGCTTCATCCCCTACGGCCACATGATCTACACCGGCCCGGTGGACGCCTTCTTCGACTACTGCTACGGCAAGCTGCCCTACCGCAGCCTGGAATTCGTCCACGAGACGCACGCGCGCGAGTACTTCCAGCCCACCGGCACCGTGAACTACCCCAACGACTACGGGTACACCCGCATCAGCGAGTTCAAGTACATCACCGGGCAGCAGCACCCCCACACCAGCGTGGTGTACGAGTACCCCCGCGCCGAGGGCGACCCCTACTACCCGGTGCCCCGGCCCGAGAACCAGGAGCTGTACAAGCGCTACGCGGCGTTGGCCGACGCCCGCCCCGACGTGACCTTCGTAGGTCGCCTCGCCACCTACCGTTACTACAACATGGACCAGGTGGTCGCGCAGGCGCTCGCCACGCACCGCAAGCTCACGGGGCAGAAGACCCAGCCCGAACCGGCGACAGCCAGGTAATTCATCCCCTCTCCCGCCCGGTCGCCTCAGGTGCCGGGCGGATGTTTTGTCATCACACTCCCTGGCCGGGCAGGGTGGCGAGCGACGACCAGAACGACAGGAGCTGCTCCACGACCTGCAAGAAGTCGGGCAGGTTCACCGGCTTGGTGACAAAGACGTTCGCGCCCAGGGCCTACGCCTGGTCAATGTCGCGCAGCTCGTTCGACGTGGTCAGCATGATTACCGGGATGTGCTTCAGGTCAGGGTCGGCCTTGAGCTGCGCGAGCGTTTCCAGGCCGCCTAGGCGGGGCGTCTTGACGTCCATCAGGATCGGGTCGGGCCGCTCTCCCACCGCGCCGCACCGCGAGGGCCTCCTCGGTGGGCAGGGCGTCGATGGGGTCGTCCTGCGCCAGGAGCACGTCCAGCCCGTGTAAGCGCGCGCGTCATGCCTCCTCCGTTTCCGCGGCGGGGAAGGTGAAGTGAAAGGCCGTGCCGACTCCCTCCTGCGACTCCACCCAGATGTGCCCGCCGTGCTCCTCCACGATCTTTTTCACGATGGCGAGGCCGACGCCGGTCCCGTTGAATTCCTCGCGGCGGTGCAGGCGTTGAAACACCCCGAAGATGCGCCCGAAGTGCTGCGCCGCAATTCCGATGCCGTTGTCCCGCAGCGTGAACTGGACCACGTCGCCCCGCACCTCGGCACTCAGATGCACCTCGGGTATACGGCCCGCGGGTTGGAACTTGATCGCGTTTCCAATCAAATTTTGCAGCACCTGGCGCAGTTGCGTCTCGTCGCCGCGGACACTGGGGAGGTCGCCGGAGGTCACGCGCGCGCCGCGCTCCTGCAGGGCGTCCTCCAGGTTCTCCAGCACCTCGCGCAGCACCCGTCCGGTGTTCACGTTCGACACCCGCATCTCGCGCCCCACCCGGGAGTAGGCGAGCACGTCGTCGATCAGGACGTTCATGCGCTCGACCGCGTCCACGGTGAAGGCGATGTACCGGTCGGCCTGGTCGTCGAGCTGGCCCCGATACTTGCGCTGCAAGAGTTGTACGTAGCTCGCCACGGTTCGCAGGGGGGCCTTGAGGTCGTGCGAGGCGACGTAGGCGAACTGCTCCAGCTCGCGGTTGCTCCGCAGGAGCTGCTCGGTGCGCTCGGCCACCCGCGCCTCCAGCGTCTCGTTGAGGTGGCGCTCGTCGGTGATGTCGGTGTTCGTGCCGAACCAGCGCACGAGTTCGCCGCGCTCGTCCCACAGGGGAATGGCGCGTGTCAGGAACCAGCGGTACTCGCCGTCCCGGCTGCGGAGCAGGAAGGTGCCCTCCCAGGGCTGCCCGGCCGCCCACTTCGCGGAGACGTCCTCCAGCACCCGGCCGATGTGCCCCGGGTGATGCACGTCCCGCCAGCCCCAGCCCTGCATCTGCTCGAAGGTCGTGCCGGTGTAGTCGTACCAGCGCTGGTTGTACCAGTAGATCCAGCCCTGCGGGTCCGCCATCCACGCCAGTTGCGGGATGGTGTCGATCATGGCGCGCAGTTCCGCGTCGCGCTCCTGAAGGGCCGCCTGCGCCGCCTTACGCTCGGTGATGTCGGTATGGGTCCCCACCCACTCCCGCACCTCGCCGTCCTCCCCCTTGACCGGCACGACCCGCACCAGCATGTGGCGGTACTCTCCGTCCGCACGGCGCAGGCGGTATTCCACCTGATACAGGGTCTTCGCGGCATGCGCCCGGTTCCACTCCCTCAGGACCTGGGGGCGGTCGTCGAGGTGCACCGCCTGGAGCCAGCCCCGGCCCTGCAACTCCCCGGTGGTCTGCCCGGTGAAGTTTCGCCACGCGGGCTGATCGCCCTCGAACTCACCGCTCGGGGGCGTGGTCCATACCATCTGGCTGCTGGCCTCCACCAGTGAGCGGTAACGGGCCTCGCTGTCCCGGACGCTCTGCACCGCGCGGGCGTTTTCCACGCTGCCCGCGGCGAGCTGCGCGAGCTGCACCAGAATGCTCTCGTCCTCGGCCGTGAAGTCGCCCTCGGTCTTGTCGCTGAGCTGGATCAGGCCAATGTTCTGTCCGCCGCGGCCCACCAGGGGCACCGCCAGCCAGCCGCGCATGGGCGGGTGCCGGTCCGCGTCGGCACCAAAGCTCTGCCAGGCAGGGTGCGCCTCCAGTTCAGCCCGGGTGAGGCGCAGCGGGGTGTTGAGGCGGCACACCCGGGCGTAGAGCCCGCTGCCGTCGGGGGCACCCTGGTACTCGCGCCACGCGGCGTACTTGTCACTCAGGGACACCGCGTTGATGGCCTGCGCCCAGTCGTCCCCTACACTGAGGCTGACCACCGCCTGGTGCGCGCCGATCACGGCGCGGGCCTGCTCGGTGATCACGTCCAGCGTTTCGTCCAGGGTGCGCGCCGCGTTGATGTTCAGCGCGGCTGCCGCGAGACCGCGCAGGCGCTGGGCGGAGCGCGCCTGCGTCTCCTGCAAGCTCGCGCGGGCCAGCGCCTGCGCGAGCTGACCGGCGAGCGACACGGCAAAGTCGCGTTCCGCCTGGTTGAAGGTGCGGTCAGTGTCGAAGCTGAGCGCGAGGGCGCCGAGGGCCCGGCCGTCCACGATGAGGGGCAGGGCCGCGAGCGCGCGGGTCCGGTCGCTTTTCTGCGGGCCGAGGGCCGGGTAGCGGGCGAGCAGGTCCCGCTCGCGCATAAACACGGCCTGCAGGTTACGCACCGCGTCGGTGATGGGCAACGGGGTGCTCATGGGAAAGTGGTGCCAACTCTGGCTGCGCCCGTCAGCGTAGCCGTGGCTGTGGACCAACTCCAGCCCGTCACCCTGCCCGGTGACCCGCAGGACTGTCCCCCCGTACGCGCCCAGGACGGGCAGGCCCGCCAGAAGGGCGGTCGCGGCCACCTCGCGCTCGGTGGAGGCTCTGGCGAGGTCGAGCGTCACGGCGAGCAGCGCCTCGCGGCGCTCGTCGGCAAGCCTGCGCGCGGTGATGTCCCGGAAATGTACGGCGATCCCGCCCTCGTGGGGAAAGGCCTTGACCTCGACCCATACCTGCAGGGCAGGATAATGCAATTCGAATTGCCGCACCTCGCGGGCCGTCATCACGCGGCGGTACTCCTCTTCCAGCCGCGTGTCAAGCGCTTCTGGAAAGCATTCCCACAGCACCTTGCCCAGCAGGTCGGGCGGCGTGACCCCCATGATGCCCGCCGCGTGGGCGTTGACATATGTGTACCGCCACTCGCCGTCCACTACGAAGAAGGGGTCGGCCAGACTGTCGAGCAGGTGGTGGGCGTCGGGGTTGAGGAGGGGTCCGGGGATCGTCATGGAGACGTGCTTTCCCCCTCATCTTAGGGTGGGGGCGACGGCAAAGGTCGGCTTGACTCCACATAAAGGAAGGCTTAAAAAATGGGCCTCCCTCCTGCTCTCCCTATCAGGCGTGGGGGTCAATTCCTCCATCTAGCCCGGCGGAGGGGGACCAGGAGCAACTGGACAGGCCGACGGGGCGGGCGGTGAAACGACCACGAAACCTCGCCCTGAAGGGGAAGGGCTGCCCCTCGTCCTGACAACCCGCGGGCGGGCCCGGAGAAGCATTGGCCCGGGAGGAAGCGCCCGCCACCGCACGGCGTGATCTTTTTGCCAGGGGGGCAGGCTTACTCTGCGCCTGATGCTCCTCCCCTTACCCACCCTCCCCGGCATCGCGCGCCGCCCCCTCCAGGTCCTGCTGATCGACGACAACCCCGCTGACCTCCTCGCTCAGGAGGCCTTTGCCGCGCTGGAAGAACCGGTCAGCCTCACCTCATGCCGGAGCGGTGGGGCGGCCCTCGGGGCGCTGCGTCAGGTGAACGCGGCCCTTCCCGACGTGGTGCTGCTTGACGTGAACATGCCGGGCCTGAACGGGTTCGAGGTGCTGAGCGCCCTGAAGACCGACCCACGGCTGTGCCTGGTCCCCGTGGTGATGCTGACGACCTCGCGCAGCCGAGCGGACATCCGCGAGGCATATGCCCGCCATGCCAACGCGTACCTGCTGAAATCGGGGGATTTCGGGGAGTTCCTCGCGGACATCCGCAGCTTCGTGAGGTTCTGGGCGGGGAGCAACCCGGACCGTCTGCCTGGGAGCGTCTCCGCCTAAGGCGGGCGGGGGTGGGAAAGGGGGAACATTTGGCCCGCCTGCCCGAAGAGGCAGGGCAAGCAACAAGAGGAGGCTGGGCCACCGGGCCGGGGGACGCCCTACTGCCGACCATGACACCACCCAGGGGCAGCCAGTCAAGGCGGTGCAAGGGGGGAGGCGTTAAGCCAAAAGTCTATATTCCTTCACACAGAGCTCAGCTATGCTGGGGACAGCACACCAGGTCCGAGCGGCGAAGCCGCCCTCTCGCCGCTGGTGTTCGGAAAGGACTTCCTTGACGTCTCCCGCTTTCCCCAAACACCTCCTGCTGGTCGAGGACAACGAACACGACGTCGAGCTGGCGCGTGCGGCGCTGGAGGAGAGCGAGGTGCGCTGTGAGGTGACCGTGGCCCGCGACGGGCAGGAGGCGCTGGACCTGTTGCGGGGGGCGGGGAGCCAGCCGGACCTCGTGCTGCTCGATCTCAACATGCCGCGTGTCAGCGGCCACGAGGTGCTGCGGGCCGTGAAGGGGGACGCCGCGCTGCGCCATGTTCCGGTGGTGGTCTTCACCACGTCCAATGAGGCTTCCGACCGGGATGCCTGCGCCGCGGCGGGGGCCGACGATTATGTGCTCAAGCCGGGACGCTTCGAGGGGCTGGTGGAAGCCGTGAACCGCCTGGGCCGCCGGTGGCTGACTCCGACCTTCTGCGTCTGAGCCCGGTACCGGCTTCCGGCCGCCGCCCCGCAGTTGGTGGGACTGCCGCCAGGCGCTTGAAAGAACGGCCCTGACGATTTAATACAGATTCGTGTTGAACAGCTCTGTAACTGTTCAACACGAGCGGAGCGAGCAGGAAAGAAACGGTTTGCGTCCGGGCCCAAGAGCACCGCCAGCGGGTCCACCCGGCCCGCCCACCAACATTAGCGTTCCCTTGACGCGGGCCTCTCGCGGGGCGACGGGTTCCCGAAGGAAGGAACGCCGCCCCGCGAAAGGCCCGGATGTTCGGCGAAGCCGCAGTCAGGTGAGCGTGCGGTCCGCCTCCCCGGCGAGCAGGTTGCGGTCGGGCAGGGGTTGCGGGCTCCCGGCCGCCTGCTGGGCCTCGTCCTCCAGCCGCAGCTCGTTGAGGACCACGCCCAGCACGCGGACCCTGGCGAGTTCGGCGCTCTGAAGCACCCGCTCGACCTCGCCCGCGCGGCTGGTGCCCGGGTCGAGCACCAGAACGATGCCCGCCGCGTCGGAGGCCCACAGCAGGGCGTCCGACCGCCGCAGCAGCGGAGGGGCGGCGATCAGCGTCAGGTCATAGGCGGGAGACGGGTTCCCCACTAGCGTCCGGGCCTGGAGAGGGTCGGTGCCAGGCAGGACCAGTCGGTCGACCCCCTCGGCGAGGCGCTGCATCCCTCCCGCCAGAATCGTCCCCGTACCCGAATGGAGCTGGGTGTCCACGATCAGCACGCGCTGGCCCGCCGCCGCGAGGCTCGCCGCCAGGGCCGTCACGACGCTGCCGCTGCCCGCTCCGTCCTGCGGGCTGGCGAACACTAGGCGGCGCGGCCCGTCCGCCGGAAGCTGCGAGAGCACGTTTACCCGCAGGAAGCCCAGGCTGTCCTGAAGGGGGCCGTCTTGCAGGGCGCCCGGCCCGCCCCGGCCCGCCGCCAGGCGGGGAAGCTGGCCCAGCAGCGGCAGCCCCAGGTCGCGCAGGCTGTGGGCATCGTACACCCGGCGCCGCCACGCCTCCAGCAGCAGGATCACGGCCGAGGCCCCGAACAGGGTGAGCAGGGCGGCCAGCCCCGCGCGGCTCAGCGGGCTGGTCGCCACCGGGGCGGAGGGCTCGGGCGCCCGCGCGACGACCTGGAGGGTGCTCACTGCCGCGTTCTCCAGTAGCGATACCCGGTTCAGCGCCTGGTAAAGACGGGCCTGGGTGGACTGGTAGGTGTCCCAGCGCAGGTCGCTGGCGCTTGGGGGCGGCTCGTTGCGGTTGAGTTCCGCAAGCTGCTTTTGCAGGCTGGCGCGGGCCAGCGCCACCCGCTCGCGGGCGCGCTCCTGATCCCAGGCCAGCAGGGCGTCCACCGAGGCGTTCACGAGGACCTGGGCCGAGGCGGCGTCCCCGGCGCGGCCCCAGACCTCGTACAGGTCCGAGCGGGTGCCCTCGGGGGTCGTGACGCGTACGAGCGAGAAGGTGTTGCCGCGGCGCTGCCTCTCCACGTCCTGGGCCAGGGCGCGGGCCTGGGCGGGCGGCAGGTCACTGGCGAGCACCCGCCGGGCGATATCGCCCACGACCTCGCCGTCGCGCAGGGCCTGCTGGAGGGTGCCGGGCGGCAGGGGCGGGGCGGCGATCAGCCCCTCCTCCAGCGCGCCCTCCGCGTTGCCGCTCACGGAGACCACGCTGCTCATCGTCTCGTACTGCCGGGCCTGCCGGGCGGTTGCGGCGTAGGTCAGGACGCCCGCGAGCAGGGCCGCCGAGAGCAGCGGCAGGGCGTGGCGCCGCAGGGGCAGCGCGAGACGGGGCACATCGACATCGTCGTTGGGGGACTGGGTGGGTAAGTACGGCATGGAGCAGGCACCTTTCGGGGAGTTCAGGGAAAGCGGGCGGGGAAGGCTGGCGGGCCAGGAGAGCAGTGGGCGGCGGGGGCTCAGCAGCCGAATTCGAGCAGGCTGGTGTCCGAGAGGACCAGGCGGTGGACCCGCGGCACCTCGCCGTGCCCAATCACACGGGCGCCCAGGCCGATTAGGCACTCCTGGAGCCGCAGGCTCATGTCGCGGATCTCGGCCTCCTCGTCGATCACGCTGTACTCGACCTCGGCGTTCCGGATCACGCTGCCGCGCCCGACACTGGTGAAGGGCCCGATGTAGGCGTTCTCGATCCGGGCCCCAGCCGCGATGGTCACGGGTCCCATGATGACGCTTCCGCGCACCTGGGCGCCCGGACCCACCACGACCCGGCCACACAGCCTCGACTCCGTCACCTCGCCCAGCACGCAGGGTTGAAGCCGTTCGAGCAGCAGCCGGTTGGCCTCAAGCAGGTCGTGGGGACGGCCGGTGTCCTTCCACCAGCCCGTGACCCGCTGGCCCACCACCCGGCCGCCCTCCTCAATCAGCCGCGCGATGGCGTCGGTGAGCTCGTACTCCCCCCGCGCGCTGGGCGGCAGGGTCTCCAGCAGGTCGAGGATGCCCGCCCGGAAGCAGTACACCCCCGCCACCGCCAGGTTGGAGGGCGGAACCTGCGGCTTTTCCAGCAGGCCCGTGATGTGGCCCCGCTCATTCAGCACCGCCACCCCGAAGGCCCGGGCGTCCGGGACCTCTGCCAGGGCGATCACGGCGTCCGCCTCCTGCTCGCGGAAGGTGGCCAGAAAGTCCCCCACCCCGTTTTCGAAGAGGTTGTCCCCCAGGTACACGCAGAAGTCGCTCGTCCCGATCCAGCCCCGGGCCACCCGGACCGCGTGTCCCAGCCCGAGCATCTGGGGCTGCTCGATGTACTCGATGTGGGCGCCCTCGACGTCCCGCAGCGCCCCCTGGATCGCCTCCCGCGTGACGCCCGACACGACGATGCCGATATCCCGGATGCCCGCCGCCGTCAGGTTCTGGACCGCGTGGCAGATGATGGGCAGGTTGGCGACGGGCAGCACCGGCTTGGGGCGGGCGTAGGTCAGGGGGCGCAGGCGCGTGCCGAAACCCGCTGCGGGGATGAGGGCCTTCACGAACCGGTCTCCCGCCGGGGGGACCGGCGAGGCTGCGCGAGCAGGCCGCGGTCGACTTCGGATCAGGGTTGAACATATGCTCCCGCCTTTCTCTTCTCTCCAGGCTGCCGGGCTGCCCCACACGGCGGGCCCCATTCCTGTTTGAGACGAGTATGTGAATGGAAGCGTTACAACTTCGCCAATTGCCATCACGGTCACCAACTCCGTCCGGACGCGAAAAAATCCACATTCGAGTGAAACTTACCGCCCTGTCAGAAACCCCACATTTTCAGGAGCTGACTGGGAAATTAAGAGTTTTTAACAGAATCTTATAATTTACTTTGTGTAACCTCAGCCCGTGCAGAGGTCCGCAAAAGTGTTGAGGAATGGATGAGAGAAATTTCATCAAGCTGAAGTTCTTTGGGTGGCCCCGCTTTGCGTTCGACGTCCCGGCTACCACCGCCAGGGTCACTACTTGATTTGCCCGTTTCGGTCTACCGCCATTTATTCCCTTTCTCTTTAGGAGACCTATGAGCAACAGCAACAAGATCCAGCTTTCTACTGCCCGCACTGCTCTTTCCTCGCTGGGCGTGCTGGCCCTGACCCTGGCGCTGGCAGCTTGCGGATCGACGCCGTCGACTCAGGCGCCGTCCAGCCAAACTCCAGCCGCCCAGGACTCCACCCCCACGTTCACGTATGACGGCGCGGACCACAGTTGGAGCAGCGACGGCGAGTCCACCCTGCAACCCCTGACCATCACCTCGGGCGACAACGGCCTGAGCTACGAGAACTGGACCTCAGCGACCAACGGCTGGGGTCCCGTTGAGCGCGACCGCAGTAACGGGGACAAGAACGCGGGCGACGGCCGGACCCTCAGCATCGGCGGCGTGACGTTCGACAAGGGGTTCGGGGCGCATTCCAACTCGAGCATGACCTTTAATCTGAACGGGCTGTGCAGCACCTTCACGGCGAACGTGGGGGTGGACGACGAGGTGGGCAGCCGCGGCAGCGTGGTGTTCCAGGTGTACGCCGACGGCACCAAGCTGTATGACAGCGGCGTGATGCGCGGCTCCGACGGGGCTAAGGCGCTGAGCGTGAATGTGAGCGGCAAGAAGGAACTGAAGCTGGTCGTGACCGACGCCGGTGACGGCATGAACTACGACCACGCCGACTGGGCGAACACCACCCTGCGCGGCTGCACCAGCGGCACCTCCTCGGCGCCTGCCCCCATCCCGACTCCTGGCAACGTCCAGTACGGCGGCCGCCTGATCATCTCCAAGGGCGGAACGTACTCGGGCAACTGGGAGAGCACCACGACCGGCGCGGCAGTCCTCATTCAGACGAGCGAGCCGGTGATCATCGAGAATGCCAACATCCGCGGCCTCGGCAACCTGATCAGCGGCTTCGGTAATCGCGTTACCATCCGCAACGTCCGTGGCTACGGCCTGAACCCGAACATCGCGGGCCGGACAGTCGGCAAGGCGGTGAACGCGGAAGAGATCAAGAGCCTGACGGTCGAGAACAGCTACTTCGAGAACACCACCGGCATCTACATCCGCTCGTTCTACGGTGACCCCACCAAGGGCGACGGCATCCGGATTCTGCGGAACCAGTTCCGCAACATCAACGGCATGAGGAGTGACGGCGCGGGTGGGTACACGAAGGACACCGCTGTCGTGCAGGCGCTGCTGTTCAATGCCGTGCGCCGCGTGCCCGGCGTCGAGGTGGCCTGGAACGAGATCATCAACGAGCCTGGGAAGAGCCGCACCGAGGAGACCATCAACCTCAACGGCAGCAGCGGTACGCCAGACTCGCCCATGAAGATCCACGACAACTACATTCAGGGCGCCTACCCGGTGGACCCCGCCACCACCACCAGCTACCCCGGCGGCGGCATCCTGCTGGGCGACGGCAAGGTCAGCAACCCGCTCGACAACGGCTACGCCTGGGCCTACAACAACCAGATCGTGGGAACCACCAACCACGGCCTCGCCATCGTGGGCGGCGTGGGTAACCAGATCTTCAACAACCGCGCGGTATCCAGTGGCCGCATGCCCGACGGAACGCGCCTGCCCTCCGTCAACGTCGGCATCTATGTCTGGGACATGTACGGCGCCGGTTCCCTGCCCACCCCCACCTTCGCCAACAACGTGATGCGTGACAATGTGATTGGCTGGACCAAGGTCAACTCGAACGGCACCACCACCAACAACGCCACTTGGCTCCCGGCCTGCGGCCTGAATGGGACGGTCTGCAGCAACAACCAAAACCTCGGCACGATCACTCTGGAGATGGAAAAGGCAGAGTGGACGCGCTGGCAGGGCAAGCTGGCCTCGGCGGGCGTCAAGGTCGGCCCCCGCTAAAGGCAAGAGAAAAGCGGGCGGGCCCACGGAGAACCGTGAGCCCGCCCCCAACTTGAGGCGGCGAATGGGCTTCGGTTCCCATTCGCCACCCACTTTGATAAGGTCAGGTTCGGGTTCGGCCGGGGAACGCCCTGGCCAGTCCCCCTCAGCGCACTTGTTTGAGGAGTGGCAGGCCGGGCTGGGGGAGGAGATGCGGACCGCGCTGTGCCGAGCGCAGGGCGGGATCGGAGGCGGCGACCAGCAAGTTCTGCCCCTGCCAGGTCAGGGCTCCCAGGGTGAGGGCCACATCGAGGGCGCGCACGCTGAGTTCCAGGATGGCCCCATCCGCTGCGGGCGCCGGGAAGGTCAGGTGATGCTCCATCCACTGTTCGGTCGCGGCCTCGTGAATGGTGTGCCGGACCTCCCCTTCCAGGTAGTCGGAAGTCGCCGTGCGGGTTAGGACGTGGGCCGTGCCCGAACCGAGCAGCTCCACCCGTAGGGGAAAGGGAAGCTGCTGCGGGCCGAGCTCCTCGCCGCCGCTGAACATGTCCAGGCGCCAGACCAGGTGCAGCTCGGCCTCACCCGAACCCGGGGGCAGGCTCAGGTGCAGGCGCAGGGTCTGCGGATGCCCGTAGCGGCCCACGCTCCAGATGTTCAGCCAGCCGCTGTTGTCCCGCGAAACCAGGTACCCCTGGGCCGCGACCGGGCCGTGCGGCGGGGTGGGGACCCGCTGGGGCTCCGGCGCGGGGGAGGAGGACCCGGAGGCGGGGCGCCGCCCGGCGTCCGGCAACTGCTGGCCCTGAAGTCCGGCGCGGTACACCCGCTGGAGGCGCTCGGCGTCCTCGGTCAGCCCGCCCCGGCGCGCGTAGTAGGCGGCGAGCCCCGGCGCACTGTCGGCCAGCGCGGGGACCAGGCGCCGCCGCACGTCCTGGCGGATCAGTTGGGGCGAGCGGCTGGCGAGCGCGATGCGCAGGCCCTCGCTGGCGAAGGTGTACAGCGTCTCGGCCCCCTGGGGTGAGGGCCGCAGGGTGAGGCCGGGCCATTCCAGCGTGCCCCCGGTCTCCGTCTCGCGCAGGATGTGGCGCTCCAGCGCCTCGTACAGCAGGGTGTCGGTGGAGGCGGCTAGCCCCTCGCCCAGTGCTGCCCGGGCCACCCGCCGGTCGAAGTGGCCGTAGATGGCACTCAGGCGGATCATCGCCTCCACCAGCGCGGACGGCCACCCGTCGATGTCCATGCCGTAGCTGTCACGCACGGCCTGCGGGAAGTGCGTGGCCTGGTCACCGGACTCGCCCGCTGACCCCAGCAGGCTGAGCAGGTGCAGCGGGTTCCCCTCGCTGCGCTGCACCAGCCGGGCCGCTTCGCCGTGCAGCGTCCGGACAGGCTGCGCGGCGAAGCGGGCCTCCAGGGCCTGCTGCACGCTCGCCCGGGTGAGCGGCGGCAGCTCCAGTTCGCGGCAGATTCCCCCCACCCGCGCGCGCAGGGCCCGGGTGAGCGGGGCCTGCGCCGCCTGCTGGCGGCTGAGCAGCACCAAGGCGCGCGGTCCCTCGCTGGGCACCTGCGTCAGAAAGGTGAGCAGCGGGGCCAGCTCGGCGGGGGCGTCGTGGACATGGTCGAACACCAGCAGCAGCGGGCGGCCCAGCCGGGCCAGGGCGACCGCCACTTTCACCGCGTCCTCCTCCAAGCTGGTCGGGGCGAGCAGCAGGCGGCGCAGCGCCTCGGCCTCGGGCCCCCCCGCCTCGCTTTCCCGCAGGGCCGACTGCGCGAGCGAGGCCAGAACCAGGCGGCTCGACCGCGTGTCGGGCACCCGCACCGTCAGCCAGCCGCCGCGCGCCGCCGCTCGCTCAACGTGGTAGCTCTTGCCGATCCCGGGAGGGCCGTGCAGTACGACGACCTGCGGTTCCCGCTCGGCCTCCCGCAGCATCCGCTCCAGAAGCTGCTCCTCCTGGGGGCGCCCGAAGTGCAGTTCCGGCACCTGGGCCAGTTCTGCCGGGGGCGTGTCCTCCCCGCCGGGCGCCGGGAGGTCCGCGGGGCTCAGGTCCTCCGGCGCCTCGGTACTTAGTTCGAAGCCCAGGGTGTCGGCCCGCGCCGCGATCAGCCGCAGGGCCCAGGCCTGCTCCGCGCGGGCGTAGCGCCAGTACACCCGGCTCAGCCCCTCCTCGATCTGCTGGCTCAGAATCCAGCGCTGCTGGTCCACCCACTCCTTGAAGGTGGAGCTGCCCAGGTCCTCCAGCCCGCTGAGCGGAAAGCCCCGCAGCATCGCCAGCCAGTCCGAGAGCTGCGCCTGGTTCATGTCCTGCTCGGCGCGCGCCTGCCACAGGTCGAAGTCGGTGGTGACGTTCTCCAGATACAGGAGCTGGCGGCTGGCGGGGAACAGGTTGAGTCCCGCCGTGCGAATCCGCGCCAGCTCGACCCGTAGGTTCTTGCGCGCCTCGGCCGTGGTCCACAGCAGGTCCGCGAGCCGCTCCCGGTGCTGGGGCAGCTTTTCTATAGAGAGATAGGTGATCAGGGCGACCGCCTTGGCCGAAACCGGCACGGGCTGCCCGCCCCGGCTGAGGTGCGCGTGTCCCAGAAGGTGGATGGTCAACACCTGTGGCCTCCGTCCGTTCCCTGCGCCAAAAGCCCCTTCCTCCCGGGAGAGGTCGGTGTGCCACAGCGCCAGTGTCCATTTCCTGCTTTTCGATGGGGATTCCTGCACACCCCAGAACTCTCGTCTCTTGTAGCCTCACACGGGCACATATTCTTAGGCTCCGGTGAGCCTCCATGAGCTTACCATGCAAAACAGGCGGTGGTCCGTCATTGTATGGGTTCAGTCTGTTTCAGGTCCCGTGGCTATGTGGAAGGGGTGAGGAACATAGCTCGCCATACAACGACCTCTCCGCCTAGTTGTCCCCCGTAAGGTAAAGATTGGGCAAAGAAAGAGCTATAGAGGTGAATCTCTCAGAAAGCAATCAGCTTTATGAAAAGGCTGACTACAGCT
Source organism: Deinococcus apachensis DSM 19763 (assembly GCF_000381345.1). Taxonomy (NCBI): domain Bacteria; kingdom Thermotogati; phylum Deinococcota; class Deinococci; order Deinococcales; family Deinococcaceae; genus Deinococcus; species Deinococcus apachensis. Next base: position 95,979 of record NZ_KB906411.1, read on the forward strand.
TTATAAAAGCAGCCTCAAGGGGTAGGATCCTGGCTGAACTTCCCCGCCCCCGGAAGGCATTAGCGCGGAGTTAACGCCATCTCCCTCACCATGGCGCCACCTCTCCAGCTTCCTGGAGCGGCAAGACAGGATCAGCGGGGGCTGAGGCGGGATGCGGCCCGGAGCCCGTGTTTGGCCGGGCGGCGGTCCAACGTCAGGCGGAAGGTGGGAAACAGAGGATGGGGATGGATGTGGCAGTGAGGAGAAAACCGGTGGGTGGGGACGGCCAGCCCGCTCCCGGCCGTCTGGCGGAGCCCCGGGGGCGTCCAGCCGGGGGCGGCCAGTCCGGGCCGTTTCTGTGGCGAGGACGTGGGGTCGCAGCTCTCCCGCCCGGCGGCCGGGGGCTTCCCCCCGGAAGGGGTCACCCCTGTTCCGGCCAGCAGCCCGTTCGCATCCTCCCCACCCTGCTGGTTCAGCCATGAGTCTTCCCACCGACGCCAAGATTTTCGTGGCCGAACATACCGGCTTCGTGGGGCAGGCCCTGGTGCGCAGGCTCCAACACCTGGGGTATCACAACGTCACCACTCGCGCGGACTACGAGCTGGACCTGCGCGAAAAGGACGACGTCAACGCCTTTTTCGAGAAGGAGCTGCCCGACTACGTCTTCCTGTCCTCGGTCAAGGTGACGGGGGCCATCACCGACTCGATCTACCCGGCGCAGTGGCTGCGCGACAACCTGATGGTCATGACCAACACCATCCACGCGGCGTACCTGTACGACGTGGAAAAGCTGCTGTGTATCGATTGCAGCTCCACCTATGCCGACGTGGGCGCCCTGCCGCTGAACGTGAGTTACCTCCAGGCGGAACTGATCGAGGAAACCCAGCGGGTCTGCCAGGTCGTGAGCCACACGACGACTGAGCTGTGTGACAGTTACCGCCGCCAGTACGGCTGCGACTTTGTCAGCGCGGTATTCAGCAGTCTGTACGGCCCGAGCTCCAGCGGCGACCTGCACCGCAGCAGCGTGGTGCTGGGGCTGCTGCGCGAGATGCTGCACGCCAAGGAGCTGGGCCGCCCCTCGGTCCGCTGGCCGGGCGGGGGCGTGTGGCAGCGCGACCTGCTGCACGTGGACGACATGGCGGACGCCTGCCTGTTTCTCGCCAACCACGTCTCGGAGCCGGGCGCGGTCCATGTCGGCTACGGCCGACCCTGTACCCTGGCGGACCTTGCGGCGGCGGTCAAGGCCGTGGTGGGCTACGACGGCGCCTTCGAGGTCGACCCCCGCGCCCCCCTGCTTCCCGCGCGCGGCGCGTTCGCCCAGGACATGCTGCGGTCGCGGGGCTGGGCGCCAGGCACCTCGCTGCACGCCGGGATCAACCAGACCTACCACTGGTATCTCCAGCACCGGCCTTTCGCGTCTTTCGGCTGAGGCGGCGACGCACAGCAGCGCGTTTATTTTTCTTTAGCGCCCGCCTTCTTAAGTTGACCCCAGCGTTGATCGAGCTCTGTTCGAAGCCTCTATGAAAGCGCAGCACCACAAGGAGAAATGAGATGCAGGATGCCAAGGCGTTACAGGTAGCGGTGGTCGGAACCGGGTACGTCGGGCTGGGAACGGCGGTCATGCTGGCCTACCTGGGCCACCACGTCACTGGTGTGGACGTGGACCAGGCCAAGATCGACATGCTCACTCGCGGGGAGCTGCCCATCTACGAGCCGTACCTAGACGAGCTGCTGCGCGAGAGTGCGCCGCGGCTGCGCTGGACGACCGATTACGCCAGCGCAATTCCCAACGCCGACGTGATCTTCATCTGCGTGGGCACGCCCCCGCTGCCCAGTGGTCAGCCTAACCTGGCCTACGTCGCGGAGGCCGCCCAGAGCATTGCCCGGCACCTCAACGGCAAGGTGCAGGTCGTGGTGAACAAGAGCACCGTGCCCATCGGCACCGGGGACTGGGTGGCGCGCATCCTGGAGGAGAACGCGGTCGACTACCACGCCAACCGCTACCTGGTGGTCAGCAACCCCGAGTTCCTGCGCGAGGGCACCGCGCTGCACGACAGCCTCTACCCCGACCGCATCGTGCTGGGGAGTGACAGCCCCGAGGCCATCGAGCGGATGGTGGAGCTGTACGAGCCGTTGCTGAGCCAGGATTTCGCCGAGCCGGTGTCGGTGCCACGCCCCGCGACCTACACCCAGCCCGCCCTGGTCAAGACCAGCCTCAGTAGCGCGGAGATGATCAAGTACGCGGCGAACGCCTTCCTGGCGCTCAAGATCAGCTTCGCCAACGAGATCGCCGGGCTGTGCGAGCGGGTGGACGCCGACATTCAGGAGGTCACGCGCGGGATCGGCTACGACCAGCGCATCGGGCCGCACTTCCTGGGCGCCGGGGCGGGCTGGGGCGGGAGCTGCTTCGGCAAGGACACCGCCGCGCTGATCAGCATCGGCCACGAGTACGGCTATGAGATGCCCATCCTGGCGGCCGCCGTGGAGATCAACCAGCGCCAGCTCGTGATCGCCAAACTCCAGCAGCACCTGCACCGCCTCAAGGGCAAGCGGGTAGCGGTGCTGGGCATGGCCTTCAAGCCGAACACCGACGACCTGCGCGACGCGCCCGCCCACGATTGCATCGCGCGCCTGGTCGAGCTGGGTGCCCAGGTCGTCGCCCACGACCCCATCGCCATGCCGCGCGCCCGTCACGAGTGGCGGCACCTGCGCTACCAGGAGGCGGAAAGCGCCGAGGCGGCCCTCCGGGGGGCGGACGCGGCGATCCTGATGACCGAGTGGGACGACTACCGGCGGATCGACTGGGAGAGCGCGCTGCGGGGCATGCGCCACGCTCTCGTGATCGACACCCGCCGGGTGATCGGCCACTTCGGCGGGGCGGGCACCGTCGAGCAGATCGGCAAGCGCCCGGCCAGCCGCGCCGCGCCCGAGGTGACCGCGTGAGAATTCTCCTGACCGGCAGCGCGGGCTTCGTGGGAAGCCACCTCGTCGAGCGCTTCCTGGGGGAGGGCCATGAGGTGGTCGGCGTGGACAACTACCTCAGTGGCCAGCGGCGCAACACGGCGCTCTTCCTAGGGCACCCCCACTTCCGCTTCGTCGAGGCCGACGTGAGCGCGGGGCTCCCGGTCGAGGGGACCTTCGACGCGGTGCTGCACTTCGCCTCGCCCGCCAGCCCGCCGCACTACCAGCAGCACCCGGTGGAGACGTTGCTGGTGGGCGCCCAGGGTACCCAGCACGCGCTGGACGTAGCCCGGCGCTCCGGCGCGACCTTCATGCTCGCCAGCACGAGCGAGGTGTACGGCGATCCCCTGGTTCACCCCCAGCCCGAGGACTACTGGGGGCACGTGAACCCCGCCGGGCTGCGAAGCTGCTACGACGAGGCCAAACGCTACGCCGAGGCCCTGACGATGGCCTACCACCGTCACCACGGGGTGGACACCCGTATCATCCGCATCTTCAACACCTACGGCCCCCGCATGCGCGCCGACGACGGCCGGGTGGTGACGAACTTCGTCAACCAGGCGCTGCGCGGCGAGCCGCTGACGGTCTACGGTGAGGGGCTGCAAACACGCTCCTTTCAGTACGTGGACGATCTGGTGGAAGGCATTGTCCGCCTGCTGGAAGTGTCCTACCACGGGCCGGTCAACCTGGGGAACCCGGATGAGTACACCATTCTAGATTTCGCCGAAGTTATCCGGGACCTGATCGACCCACGGTTGGAGATCGCGTATGAGCCCATGCCCGCCGACGATCCGCGGCAGCGCCGTCCCGACATCACTCGCGCGCGCGCGTTGCTGGGGTGGGAGCCGCAGGTGCCGTTGCGCGAGGGCCTGGAGCGCACAGTCGCCTCCTTCCGCGAGGTGGAGCCGGGGTGGCCGGAGCGCGTGCAGGTGGACGCGTGACCGGAGTCGAGCCCCAAGTGAGCGTGGTTATTCCAACCCGCCACCGCCCTGAGCTGCTGTTGGACCGAGCGGTACGCACGGCGCTCGCCCAGACGCTGCGCGACCTGGAGGTCATTGTCGTGGTTGACGGCCCCGACCCGGCCACGGTGGAGGCGCTCGCCACTGTCACCGACCCCCGCCTGCGCGTCGTCGCGCTCCCCCGGAATGTAGGGCCCTCTGAGGCCCGCAATGTCGGTGTGCGTCACGCCCGTGCTCCCTGGGTCGCCCTGCTGGACGACGATGACGAGTGGGCGCCCGCCAAGCTGGAGCGGCAACTGGAGGCGGCGCGGTGCTCGTCCCTGCGTCACCCCATCGTCGTGTGCCGCTATGACCTCCCTACGGCACAAGGCGCCCGTCAGGAACCCGCCCGCTTTCCGCGCCCGGACGAGCCGGTCGGCGACTACCTGATGGCGCGCGAGCACTGGTTCAGTCCCAACCTCACCCTGATGAGTACAGTGCTGTTCGCCGAGCGTGCCCTCTTCGAGAAGATGCCCTTTCGCTCGAGCGTGCCCCGCCACGAGGACTGGGACTGGCTCATTTGGGCCACCTCGGTGCCGGGCGCGGGGGTTGTGGGTGTACCCGACGTGCTGGCGACGTACCATTTCCACGAGGTCCGGCCCCACCTGGGAACCTCGGTAAACTGGCGCACCTCGCTGAGCTGGGCCAGTGACCTGCGGTCCCAGGGGCTGTTGAGTGACCGGGCCTACGTCGGCTTCGTCGTGTTTCATGTCGCGCACTTCGCCGCGCTGGAGGGCAACACCGCCGCTCTGCGTGAGACGGCCCTCGCGGTGCTGGGGGCACGGCCCCGGCCATTCGAGCTGCTGCGCTTCGCGGCGACCTGGCTGCTGCCGCAGGCACGGCGGCGACAGGGCCGGGAGGCACTCGAGCGCGTGCTGACGTGGCTGGGCCTGCGCCGGGGCGGGCGCGGCAGGCGTGAACTCAGCCTGAAATGAGGAGGCCCGAGATGCCCCAAGCGAGGCCCCTGGCCGTAACGTTTGCCGTCTACACCCTGGAGACTGTCGGCGGTGTGGAGCGCGCGACCACCCTGGTCGCCAACGGGCTCGCCGAACGCGGCCATCAGGTCACCATCTTGACCACCTGGGGCCGGGAGAGCCGTTTCCCGCTGCATCCGGGCGTGCACCTGCACACGCTGCGGCCGACCAAGGGTTCGTTCAAGCGCGAGTATCTCGGGGACGTGCGGAGGATGCGCGCCTACTTACAGCAGCACACCCCGGACGTCCTCGTCGGCTCGGAAACCAGCATCATGCTGCTGGCCCTGCCCGCCGCTGCTGGTCTCGGCCTGCCCTGCGTCGCGTGGGAGCACTTTAACTTCAACACGGTCTTCAACCGCCCGCGGGGCGCGCTAAACCGCTGGCGGTTGGCGCGGCGCCTCACCGGCCGTTGGGCTCGTGCCGCCGTCGTCCTGACCCGCCGCGACGCCGAGCTGTGGCGGTTGGGCCTGCCGGGGCTGCGGGCACGGGTCGAGGTGATCGCCAACCCGCTGTCGTTTGGCCCCGCGGACACCGGACCCTACAACGTGGACCACAAGGTCGTCCTTGCGGCGGGACGCCTGACTGAGCAGAAGGGCTTTGACCTGTTGCTAAAAGCGTGGGCGCGCGTCGAGCCCGAGTTCCCGGACTGGACCCTGCGTCTTGTCGGCGGGGACGGGGAGGAGGAGGCCAACCTGAAGGCCCAGGCGCTTCACAGCGGACTCCAGCGGGTTAAATTTGTGGGCAAGGTGGCGGACATGAGCGCCGAATACGCGGCGGCGGGCCTGTACTGCCTCAGCTCACGGTACGAGGGCCTTCCCATGGTGCTGCTGGAATGCCAGGCGCACGGCCTTCCCGTGGTTGCCTTCGACTGCGAAACCGGACCCCGGGAGGTCATCGAGCCGGATGTGAACGGGGTGCTGGTCCCCCCCGGGGACACCGCTGCCCTCGCGGCCGCCCTGCGGAGTCTGATGGCTGATCCCCAGCGCCGGGCCAGCCTGAGTGGGCGCAGCCGCAACTTGGCCGCCCGCTTCGGTCCCGGGGAGGTCTTGCCCCGCTGGGAGCACCTGCTCGGGCAGGTGTGCTCCGCGCCGTCCAACCCCACCATCACCGCTCGGCACAGTTGGCGCTGAGCTGCTCCGGCTCCGTCGCTGATGGGAAGGGGGCCTGCTCTAGGGCCTGGGCCAAGCACCGAACTGAGTTGAACGTTCCGGCCCGCCTTCGCGTAGCGGCAGCCCCGTCGCTCTTTGGCTTCCAGGCGGACGGCCTGGGTGGGCCTCAGGTCCTCCCTAAATGGGAGAAGCGGACTCCCCACGGTGCTGAGGACATTATGCCTCCAGGCCACGCTTCTGTACGGCGTGGAATGATGATCACCTGCCAGGTATCGACGTGTTCCAGCAGACGGCGCGTAGGCTTGCTCAGGAACGGTGCAAGTTTACCTTCGTGTAACGGCCTGGCTTCTACGGTAGGAGCCTATGAAGTGCTTCAGGTGGCCCAACCCCTCCGGCCCGACCCTATTCTGCTACCCACTGCGGTGCCTATGAAGTGTAGCCCGGGAGCCGGATGTGGTGAGCCTGCGCGGTCGCCTGGTTGGCGGGCGCCACGGGAGGGGCTGGCCTCAGCCCGGCTGGCGCTTCCGGGTGTTTTGGAAGGAAACTACTCCCGATGACCACCCTGCGCGAGAGGACTATGAACGCCTTGAAGTGGAGCTACCTGGGCTTTCTGACGAACCTGCTCCTGCAACCCCTGCTCATGGCCGTGCTGTCGCGCCTGCTGACGCCCGCGGAGTTCGGCGTCGCGGCCTTTGCATCGACCCTTTCCACCTTTGGCGCGCTGCTCACCGAACTGGGGGTGGGACAGGCCCTGGTGCAGCGGCGCGACCTCACCCACGAGCACATTCGGGCTGGGTTCACCTCCTCCGTCCTGCTGGGCGTGACGGTGACGGCGCTGGTCTGGCTGGCCGCGCCGCTGGCGGGGGTCTACGCCCACAATCCCGCAGTCGTGCCGGTGTTCCGGGGCTTTGCCCTCACCTACGTGGTGGCGGCAGTGGCGGTCGTATCCACGAGCCTGCTGCGCCGTGAGCTGCGGTTCAAGCCGCTCATGATCGGGGAGGTCTGCGGCTACGTCATTGGCCACGGCATCCTGGGAATTGGGGCGGCCTACCTGGGCTTCGGGGCGATGAGCCTCGTCGTGAGTGCGGCCGCCACCTGGACGATCCAGCTCGTGGTGAGCTATGCCTTCGCCCGCCATCCCTTCGCGTTCACATTCCGCTGGGCGCCGTACCGCGACCTGTACAGCTTCGGTGCCCGCGCCTCGGCCCTGCGGCTGCTGGAGTTCTTCAGCGGGAATATTGCAACGTTCATGCTCACGCGCTTGTTCGACGCGGCCGCAGTGGGCTTGTACAACCGCGCCTTCGTGATCGCCGGGATGCCGGTCGGGCGCTTGGCCGGGGGCCTGACGAGGGTCCTGGTGCCGTCGTTCAGCGCCATTCAGGACGACCCAGTCAAGATGCGCCGGGTGTACAGTTCGAGCCTGCTGGCCATGGCCGTGGTCCTGTTCAGCCTGTCGGCCGGGTTGTTCGTCTGCGCGCCCGAGATCGTCCGGGTGCTGCTGGGCGACCGCTTCACGGCGGCAGTGCCGCTGGTGCAGGCCTTCGCGGTGTACGTGCCTTTCCCAATCCTCGCCAACGTGGCGGCCATCGTAGCGGAGGCGACTGCACGGCTGAACATCAAGCTTGTCCTACAAAGTGCTCAACTGCTGTTCCTGATGCTCGGCTTCTGGACGGTGTACCGGCTGGGGTGGGGCGTGCAGGGCTTTGCCTGGGTGCTGGTGGGGGCTGGGGTGCTGTACAGCGCGGCCTACGCGGTGGTCGCGGCGCGCATCCTGGGTGGGGGAGGCCGGGACACCGTCCGGGCCTATGGAGTGGGCTTTGCCTGCGGCGCTGCTGTCGGGATCCCCCTCTTCCTGATCATCCAGGCCCTGCGGGCCGCCCATGTCGGGGCCTTCGCCCTGTTCGGCCTGGAACTGCTGCTGGGCGGGGTGCTTCTCGCGCTGGTGGTGATCTTCGGCCCGAACACCGAGCTGCGGGGCTACGCCCTGAAGTTTCTGCGCCCCCTCACCGCCCGTCTGGCGGCCCGCTGACCATGGGTATGGAGTGGGGAATGGCTGGCCATCCGGGGATCACCCCCGAGTCTGGAGGAAGACATGAGATTGAAATTTAAATGGCTGGCCGCGTGGCTCCTCCTGGCGGCGATGAGCAGCGCATCGTCGCAGACCTGGACCGTCTACTTCGTGTTCCGGCTCGCCACGGCGCTTCCCGTGACGCTCCAGGCGACGCCTGAATGTGAGGTGGATCGGGCCGCTTGGGAGGCTGGAACGGCTGCCCCGGAAACAGGGTCGCCCCTGAGGCTGCTGGAGACGTACAGCTTCGTGAGCGGGCAGAGCCCTGCCGAACTGCAGGGAAACATCGAGGCCTTCGCACAGGACCTCGGCTTCTCGGGCGCCGACTTGTGGGCGCAGGAGCAGATGACCGGGGACGGGAAACCCGGAGCGGCCGTTCAGACCCAGGAGTTCCAGGGTCCTCAGGCCCCCGGCTACCACTATGGCCTCCGAATCTACCCGCGGTTGGGGACGAGCGAGGTCAAAAGTGTTCTGTGCATCACTGTCCGTCTGGCCCCTGGTACGGGGGACACCAGCCCGACTTCTCCCGATAACTGAGCTTCTGGTCCCCTGCGAACCAGATGCCTCCGGTGCGAAAGGATGTTTACCATGAATGATTCCCCCAGTTTGTCCGCACGCCGAGCCGAGGCTCAGGCGACCCCCGGCCTCCTGCCCGGACAGGGGACGGAGCCGACCAGCGGGGTGGCCGCTGTCGTCGTGACGTACAACCGTAAGGAGTTGCTGGTCAAGTGCCTGGACAGCCTGCTGCGGCAGACGGAGCCGCTCGCGCGCATATACGTGATCGACAACGCCTCCACCGATGGAACGTCCGAAGTGATTCCAGACCATGAGCACGTGACCTACCTGCGGCTGGAGCAGAACTTGGGCGGCGCGTATGGCTTCGCGTACGGGGTGCGTCAGGCGTTGGAGGGCAACTACCGCTACGTGTGGGTGATGGACGACGACTGCTTTGCGGAGGATGACGCCCTGGAGCAACTGTTGAGGTGGGACGGTGCCGCCGAGGCGCTGTGCGGCGCCGTCTTGGCACGGGACGGAAGCTACGATCTTAACCAGCGGCGCAATTTCGATCCCGTCACCTTGGTCGAGACCAAGGTCAACCCCACCTTCTATGCCGAGCCGTGTGCGCCCATCGACCTGTTCACCTTTGTGGGCGCGCTGATTCGAATGGACGCGGTGCGCCGGGTGGGCCTGCCCGTGGACAACTTCTTCTACATGGCTGACGATTCGGAATACGCCCTGCGGCTCAAGGCACATGGCCTGCGAACCTACCTCGTTCCGACCAGCCGCATGTGGCATCACGGGAGCGTCACTAACAAGGCGCCGCATGAAAAGTACCACCCGAAAAAACACTACTACAGCATTCGCAATGGTCTCCTGATTCGTCGCCGGTATGGCAAGTCCCGGCCCTGGTTCGCAATCCGCTTCTGCTCCTTCGCCGTCCGAAGTTTCTTGATTCTCGCCAAGAACGGAAACCTCGACCGAAGCTCGGCCACTCTGACGTTCGAGGCGCTGCGGGACGCCCTGCTTGGCCGCGCCTACATCAAGGATTTTGGGACGTGAGTCGAAACGCCTCATTTACTCTTCTGAAACGGCTCTGCCCGGATACTGCCTCCATGAAGGTCGTCTCAACCCCTTTCACGATCCCGCGTGTTGGTCTGGTGCTGGTCGCCACCCTCCTGTTGGGAACAAGTGGGCAGCAGAGCCCGGCGGACGTGTCCTACGACGGCCCCATCGTTATCCGCAAGGGCGGCACCTACAGTGGGAATTGGCGCAGCCTGGATCCCAACACGCCTGCTGTGGACATCGCCACCCGTGAGCCGGTCATTATCGAGAATTCCGACGTCGAAGGCCGGGGAACCTTGATTCACAGCGCCTTCGACCGGGCCAACGTCACGATTCGCAATACACGGGGCGTCGCCCTGAACCCGGATCTTCCGGTGAGCGCGAAACGCGCGCCCGGGCGTTTCCTCAACCTGGAGGAATTCGAGAGCGCCGTCGTGGAGAACAACGAGATGATCGGCACGTCCGGCATGTACTTCCGCAAGTACCTGGGCGACCCCGAACGGGGCCAGACGATCAAGGTCCTGCGAAACCGGGCACTGAACATCGACGGGCGGTACAGTGACGGCGAGGACCAGTTCTCCAGCACCGGCTACAGGCTCGTGCAGTTCGTGCAGTTCAATGACATCAAGGACATTCAGGGGGCCGAGGTCGCTTGGAACGAGGTGATCAACGAACCGGGCAAGAGCCGGGTCGAAGAGGTCATCAATATGTACGGCGCCCGCGGCACCGCGTCGAGCCGCATCTCCATCCACGACAACTACATCCAGGGCGCCTACCCGGTGCATCCGGGCACAGACAAGTACGCGGGGGGCGGCCTGATGATGGGTGACGGCGGCTCGAAGACCAAGGAGGGCGCGGGCGGCTACATCATCGCCTACCGCAACCAGATCGTGAGCACGTCCAACCAGGGTATCGCCATCGCTTCGGGCAACAACATCGAGGTGTTCGAGAACCGGGTGATCTCTAGCGGTTACCTGCAGAACGGCACGCCCATCGCCGCCCAGAACGTGGGGATGTATGTGTGGGACACCGCCGGGAACAAGCAGCACGGGACGTTCTATAACAACCTGATGCGCGACAACCTGGTGGGCTGGGCTCGGCCCCTCAAGTCGCCCACCGCGCAGAACCCCTTGTGGCTCCCGGACTGCGCGATCACCGGAACAGGGGAGAGCCGCTGCACCGGCAACCGGGTCCTGCCTGGCCCCATTACTCTTCAGATGGAGCGGCAGGAATACCGGCGCTGGCAGGAGAAGCTGCGGGACGCTGGGGTAGCGCTCGGCCCCCAGCAGGCGCCCTGAACCCCGGGTGAGCCCCAGGTGGAGGGCCAGCCGTCCATCGGCGAACTCTCCACTGTCTTTTATTGGTGCTTCTGGGGCCACCCATCCGGGTCCATGCCGGTGGGTCGAGGGTCGTGGCCCTCAATACCGAGTGCTCTGATTCCAGAACGCGCGGTAGTGTGCCCCGATATTCCGCCGCTGCTAACCGGCATCTCCTGCCTCTCGCTTCGTCCAAGTTCGGGCTCGGATTACCGTCGTTTCATATAAGTTGGAGTGGGTGTAACTCTATGTCATGTCGTGTGTGTGCCGTGGTCGTTTCGTACAATCGAATAGCCCTGCTTCATCAATGTCTGGGAGCATTACTCCGCCAAACACAGACCGACCTCGACATCCTTGTTGTCGATAACGCCAGTACTCAGGAAGGGTACGAGTCGCTGGCCGATGAGTACAAAGGGGTGCGCTTCCTCCGTCAAGAGAAAAATATTGGGGGTGCCGGGGGCTTTCATGTGGGCCTCAAGGAGGCCAGACAGGGTGACTACGATTTCTACTGGGTGATGGACGACGACGTGATTCCTTCGCCTGACGCCCTGTCCTGCCTGCTGAGGGCCTTTGGGATTTCCCAATTCTCCTATGCCTGTAGTCTGGTCTACAGCAGGAGCGGGAAGATCATGAATGTTCCCAATGTTAAGACCATGAGTAGTGGCTTCTACCCGGATTGGGCCGAGTACCTCCCCGACAGGTTAGTCAAGGTGACGAACGCCACCTTCGTCTCGGTGATCATCCCCAAAGCCTCTATAGACAGATATGGGCTCCCCATCTATGACATGTTTATCTGGGGTGACGATACCGAATACACGCTGCGGTTGACACAAGACGAAGAGGCGGTGCTGGTTGGAAGCTCTACAGTCGTTCACGCACGTGAGATAGACGAACCCATTAACATAAGGTCGGAAAAGTTAGGCTCTCGAATTCATCTCTACTACTTCTATTACCGGAACAACTTGTACATCAATCGGACCTATTTCAAGTGGACTCGGGCCGCAAAATTTACGGTGCAGGCCATATCGGATGCTGTTGCTGTGCTGGCGAAGCGAGACGGCATCCGCAAATCCCTGGTGGTCGTTCGCGGCGTGCTGGACGGCTGGAAGTATAGTCCCGGCCCGGCGCAGCCCGTAGGAAATGGTGTTGGGGTAAAGGGCTAAAACTCTCCGCCCCCCTTTTCCCCGGCATGTCCTGAGAGGACGCAAGCTCCTCGCAGGCTAACTGGCCGGACGAAGGCCGCAACAGGAGCGTTCAAACAAAGGCAAGCTGGGTCGGAAATAGGCCGACCCAGCTTGAACCCTTGTGCCTGGAGTGGAGGAGTTAGGGGGTTCCCAGGGGCACGACCCGCCAGCCCGAGCGGCTCCAGTTGCCCGCGCTGTACACGAAGCCGTTCCCGAGCGGCGCGGCCACCCCTGAGGCGCGCGTGCCCGGCAACGACGTGAGCACCGACCAGGTGTCGGTCGCCGGGTCGTAGGCATTGACCGCCGAGATGTTTTGCAGGTGGGCCCGTTCACCCCCCGCCACCACGATGCGCCCGCCCAGCACGAAGGTCGAGCTAGAGATGTGACTGCGCGCCGACGGCAGGTCCCGCAGGGTGACCCAGGTGTCGGTCGCCGGGTCGTAGGCGTTCACCGTCGCCTGGGTCACCAGCCGCTCGTCGTGCCCGTGCTGACCGCCGATGGCGTAGATTTTGCCGCCCAGCACCGCCGAGCCCATATGGTGGCGGGGGTTGGGCAGCGGCGCGGCACTGACCCAGGCGGTGGCCCCGTTCGCCAGGTCCAGAACGTAGTGGTCCCCGACATCCTGGGTGCGGGCGAGGTTGGTGCCGCCGAAATAATGCAACTTGCCGTCCAGGTACTCGAGTTGTCCGGCGGCGCGCTCGACCGGCAGATCCGGCAGACGAGTGTACTGCTCGGAGGCGAGGTCGAAGCGCCAGACAGCCTTCGTGCCGTAGACCTGCGCCGTCCAACTGGAGTTGGCGATATATCCACCCGCGTAGTAGATGCTCTTGTCGTCGGTGGTCATGCCCGCGTGGGTCGCGCCCCGGTTGGGCATGTTGGGAAGCCTGCGCCACAGATTCACGGCGGGCTCGTAGACGTAGGCGCGGTCGGTCGGCGTGCAGCAGCTCTTGGCGCTGTCGAACCCGCCGAAGGAGTAGATTTTGCCCCCCACCGCCCGGCCCTGCGACTCCGAGACGCCCTGCGGCTGGTCGGCCATGGGGGAATACATGTAGTCGTTCGTCACGGGTGCGGCGGCGCGCGTGGCGCTGACCGTCGCCACCCCGGAGACGTTGCCACCCGGGTCCACCGTCGTCACCCGGTAATAGGACGTGCCCCCCGCGGGCGCGGCGGTGTCCTCGAAGTCCGAAGTGCCGATCACGTCGGGGGTCACCGGCAGGAAGGGGCCGTCCGGGCTGGAGGCGCGTTCCAGGCGGTAGCCGCCCAAACCCGCGCCCAGCATGTCGTCCCAGTCGAGCGCGATACCCGAGGTGCGGCCACTCGCCTTGATGTTGCCCGGTGTGGCGGGCGGCGTCGGTCCGGCCGCGCAGGAGAGCTTGGTGTCTCCCCAGTCGGCGTGGTCGGAGGTAATGCCGTCCCCCGCGTCCGTCACCACCAGCCTCAGCTCGTTTACGCCCGAGACGTTGGCACCCAATGGGATAGGGCCGTCAGTGCCGCGTCGAACCGGGCTCTCCGTCAGCTTCGTGCCGTCCCCGAACACCTGGAAGACGACGCTGCCCGCGTTACCCACCTCGTCATCCACGCCCACAGACGCGCTGAAGGTGGTGCAGCGGCCCCCCAGCGCGTAACTCACGCTGGCGTTCGCGTTCATCCCCAGCCCCTTGGCGTAAGTTTGCCCGCCGATGGTCAGGGCACGGCCGTCGCCCAGCCCCTGTCCGCCGACACTGCGGTCCTTTTCGACAGGACCCCAGCCGTTGGTGGGAGTGAACCAGGGAAGGTTGGACAGGAAACCTTCGCTTGACGTTGTGGGAGGCGGGGCTGAGCAGCTCAGTTTGGCGTCGGCCCAGTCGGCGTGGTCGTAGTTGACGCCGTCACCGCCGTCATTCACCACCAGCTTGAGTTCATTGACGCCGCTGACGTTCACGCTGATGGGTTGCGCACCGTCGCTGCCCCGCCGCGAAACGGCGGGCAGCAGCTCCACCCCGTCCCCGTACACCCGGAACAGCACGTTGCCCCGGTCGCCGACCTCGTCGTCCACGCCCACCGAGGCGGTGAAGGTGGTGCAACGGCCTCCCAGCACGTAACTCACGCTGCTGTTGGCATGAACGCCCAGCCCCTTGGCGTAGGTCACGCCGCCGATGGTGAGGACCCGACCATCGCCAGCGGCCTTGTCGCCGTTGGAGCGGTCTTTTTCAATGGGACCCCAGCCGTTGGTGGGGGTGGACCAGGCCAGGTCGGAGACGTATTGATCGCCGCTGGGGGCGGGGGGAGGACAGGTAACGCGGGCGCTGGCCCAGTCGGCGTGGTCGTAGTTGATGCCGTCGCCCGCGTCGCGGACGACCAGGCGCAGGGTAGAGACGCCGCTGACCGAGAGGGAGATGTCCCGGGGCGCGTCGGCGCCCCGGATCACGCCGCTGTCGTAGAGCCGGGTGGCGTTGGGGTCGGTGGCGCTGCCGCTCCAGACTTCGAAGATCACCGAGCCGCGGTCGCCGACCTCGTCGTCGAGGCCCAGGGTGGCGGAGAAGGTGGTGCAGGTGCCGCCCAGCGAGTAGGAGACCGAGGAGTTGGCGTGGGTGCCCAGCCCCTTGGCGTAGGTTTGGCCACCGATGGTGAGGGTCTTGCCATCACCGGCGTTTTTGTCGCCGTTGGAGCGGTTGAGCTCGATGGGACCCCAGGCGTTGGTGGCGGAGCCGGGGTCCCAGGTGGCGTCGGAGAGGTAGCTGTCGGCGGTGATGGCGGTGGCGTGGAGGCCAGCGGGGGCACCGGGACCGGACCAGGGGTAGCTGACCCCTCCGGCGTAGGGATCAGCGGAGTTGGACTGGACCTGGTCGCTCCACGGGTAGCTCACTCCCCC
>NZ_KB906412.1 GCF_000381345.1 Deinococcus apachensis DSM 19763
AGATACCCGTTCGACTTGCATGTCTTAAGCACGCCGCCAGCGTTCACCCTGAGCCAGGATCAAACTCTCCATAAAATGGTTCAGCAACCTCTTCCGAGGATTGTTGATGTGTTTGATGCCTCGCTTGCGCTTGGCTTCGAGCCTCTCGGCTCTTCACGAGTCTGGAGACCCCCGGGGGGAAGTCCGCTCGCACCACCCTGTCAGGTGGCCCTGCTCTCGCATCTCTGCTCTTCCCTTGTCATGCGTCCCGCCTCGCTTGAGGCTCAGAAAAGATACAGGGCACACTGCTGCCTGTCAACCCCTCCCCTACGACTCTCGATGAGATCTGAAGAAGTGCGTCCTGGCAGGGCTCTTCACCATATGCGGGTTCGCTTTACCTCACCCTCCATACTGGGACGTATGTTCAGAATCGAGGCCGCCGAGGTGCTGCTGGTCCGCCTGCCGCTAAAGTTCCGGTTCGAGACAAGTTTCGGGGTGCAGACCGAGAAGCTGATTCCCCTGCTGGTGCTTCATGGGGACGGCCTGCAGGGGCTGAGCGAGGGAACGATGGAGGCCGCGCCGATGTACCGCGAGGAGACTATCGTGGGGGCGCTGAGCCTATTACGTGAGGTGTTTCTGCCGCGCGTCCTGGGCCGCTCCTTCGCCAACCCACAGGCTCTGGAGGCGGCGCTGGGCGATTTTCGGGGCAACCGCATGGCCCGGGCGATGGTCGAGATGGCCGCGTGGGACCTGTGGGCCAAGACCCTGGACGTCCCGCTGGGAACACTGCTCGGCGGACACAAGACGGAAGTGGAGGTTGGGGTGAGCCTCGGAATTCAGCCGGATGAGGCGGCGACCGTGGATGTGGTGCGGCGGCACGTGGAGCAGGGCTACCGACGCATCAAACTGAAGATCAAGCCGGGCTGGGACGTGCAACCGGTGCGCGCGGCTCGGGAGGCTTTTCCCGACATTCGCCTGACCGTGGACGCCAACAGTGCCTACACGCTGGCGGACTCGGGACGGCTGGCCGCACTCGACGCCTACAACCTGACGTACATCGAGCAGCCACTCGCCTGGGACGACCTGGTGGACCACGCCGAACTGCAACGCCGCCTGGGCACGCCCCTGTGCCTGGACGAGAGTGTGGCGAGCGCGCAGGACGCCCGCAAGGGGTTGGGCCTGGGGTCGGGCCGGGTCATCAACGTGAAGGTGGCGCGGGTGGGGGGGCACGCGGAGGCCCGCCGTGTTCATGACATGGCGGCCGCATTCGGGGCGCCCGTGTGGTGCGGCGGCATGTTGGAAAGCGGCGTGGGCCGGGCCCACAACATCCACCTCTCAACCCTGCCGAACTTCAAACTGCCGGGCGACACCAGCAGTGCCAGTCGGTACTGGGACACCGACGTGGTGAACGAGGGGTTGGAGGCCACGAACGGCCTGATGCCCGTACCACGGGGGCCCGGCATCGGCGTCACGCTGAACCGGGAGTTCATCTCGGGAGTCTGCGAGCTGGAAGAGGAGTACCGGGCTTGAGCGGAGGGGCGGACCGGACCTTCGTGATCCGGGACGTCACGGACCCCTGGGAGATGCGCGCTCTGGAGGACGTGCAGGTGCAGGCCTGGGGCTACAGCGACCGCGAGGTGCTGCCCGCCACCATGTTCCGCATCGGGGCGCACACCGGGGCGGTTGTACTGGGCGCGTATCCAGCCGGGGAAGGTGCCTCTCCCCTCCCCTTCGGCCTGGCCTACGGATTCCCGGCGCTGCGGGAAGGCCAGGTGTGGCACCACTCGCACCTGCTGGCCCTCCATCCCGACTGGCGGGGAAGCGGCGCGGCCACGGCCCTCAAGTTCGCGCAGCGGGAACGGGCACTTGCGCAGGGCCTGACGCGCATGACTTGGACCTTTGACCCACTCGTCACGCGCAACGCCCGGCTGAACCTGGGCAAGCTGGGCGCCCGGGCGGTGAGCTACCACGCCGACTGGTACGCGCTGGGCGAGTCGCGGGAGACGGCCTTTCCCGCCGACCGACTGATGATCGAGTGGGGCCTGACCCGGCCGCACACTGAGCACCCTGCTCCACCTCCGAGCGGAGTGCGGGTGCTGGAGGCGCAGGGGGACTTGCCGGGTCCACCCCAGCTGGACCTCACGGCGCCGCGGCTTCTCGCCGAGGTGCCCCTTCAGGCCGTCACACTCCCTGAGGCAGTCCGCCTGGCCTGGCGCCTGGCCCTGAGGGCCGCGCTGGGGACCTACCTGGAACGGGGATATGCGGCGACGGACCTCGCGCGGGAGGGGGAACGGGCCTTTTACGTCCTGACGCGCTGAATGGGAAAACGGGCACCCCGCAGGATGCCCGCCGCGAAAACCAAACGCTCAGTAGGTGGCGTTGAAGAAGGCCGTGTCGCTGACCCAGTCCTGCTGGGGGATAGGCTGCTCGACGGGGTTCACCACGATGCTGAGGGCCTGGGCGAGACGCTTCTCCCCCTGGGGCTTGACGTCGGCGAAGGGCTGGCCCGCCCGGAAGGAGCTGAGTTCCGAGAGGTCGAGCTGGCGGCGGCTGGCGACAACCAGCACCTTGTTCAGGCCAGGAGTGCCGCCCACGTTGAACACGAAGTTGTCCCCCTGGGCGGGGAAGCTGCGAACCTGACCCGCGCGGACGAAGTTGCTCCCACCCAGACGGTTGGGGAGAACCTGATCCACGCTGCCACTCGGATCGACCGAGAAGAGGTACACGTAGGCGTCCTCGTTCACGCGGACCGACACACGGATGCGGTCGCCGATGCGGTAGTTGGGCGTGTAAGAGCCGCTGGGATCGCGGTCCACCCACACCTGCGCGTTCAGCGTGGTGGGCACGGGGTTCACGATGATGCTCTGCGCGCTGACCCGGGGCGTGGCGTGGGCAGGAGAGGCGAGCGGGGCCAGCAGGGAAGCGGTCAGGGCGAGCAGGATGGCGGGCTTCTTCATGTCGTCTCCTCGGCAGAGGTCACCGTGCCGGGCACGTCCCAGCGCAGGAGTTCGGGCAACCTCTCTTGTAGGTCCAGCCTAGGCCCGCCCGCCTGACGCCGGGTGAAGCGCACCTGACCGAACGTGAGCCGGGGCAGGATTCACGCTCATGAGAGGGGCACGGGAACGAAAGAGAGGAGGCGGAACCTGGGGCAGTTCCGCCTCACTCTCTCTGCTGGCTGGGGCACAAGGATTCGAACCTTGACTAACAGTTCCAAAGACTGCTGTGCTGCCATTACACAATGCCCCAACGCCGGGTGCCAGAGCGCAGTGGAGTATAGCCGCGCCCCGAGGAGGGGGTCAACTGCCTGGGGCCACCGCCATCCCGCTCGCCCTTTCGATCACGGTGAGGCCAGCGAACTTCAGCAGCAGCCGTTTCTGACCCACACCGGGGAAGTACGCCAGGACCTCGCGGCGTTCCCCCTGCCCGAAGCCCTGCAGGAACACGCCGTCGCCAAACTTGGCGTGGCGCAGTCGCAGCGGTTCGGTGGTGCTGACCACCCGCTGAATCTCACGGCTGGGAATGCCAAGCCGGGCGCTGACCTCCGGCAGGCTGAGGCCTTGCAGATCGAGAAGTTCGCGCGCCTGGAGAGGCCAGGAGGGCGGCAGAGCGGGAACTTCCGGCAGGGTGACCGCGTCCGGCTCGGGCTCGGCGGCGGGCCGAACGCCCAGCAGGGCTTCCAAAAAGGCGCGGGTGGCGTGCTTGTCAGTGGGGCGGCGCTCGCCACTGCTCAAAAAGGGTGCATAGCAGCGGCTCACCGCGATGCACTCGTAGCAGCCGTGCGGCTCCTTGCAGCAGGTCTTGGCCGTCAGGTCGAGGGCACGACGCAGCAGGTCATCCAGGTTCTCGAAGGCGCGGCGGCTGACGCCCAGGCCGCCCAGCCAGTCGTCGTACAGGAAGAAATAGTTGTCGCGCCCCTCGCGGAAGGCCCCGGCGAGGTCGTTCTCGTCGCAGGCGATGCGCTCTGGGGTTACCTTTTGCAGCAGGTGCTTGAGGGTGTGGGCGACGGCCGTGGGCTGCTCGGTCGCGCGGGCGTCCACCCCGACTTCCAGGGCGGAGGTGCGAAAAGGGGGAAGTTCCAGTGGCTCGTCGTAGAGGTGTTCAGAGAGCTTGTGATCCTGCATCCGGTCCTGAATGCGGCCCCCGCAGGTGCGGCACACCCGCTCGGTCGGCTCGGGTTCGCGGTCGCAGCCGGTGCAGACGCGCTCGAAGACCTGGCGCATCATCATGAAGCCCGAGTAGCGGCGGCGGATCACGACCTCGCCGTGGCGGTAGGCGAGGGGGCCGCGCCGCACCCAGTCGCCCATCTTCACCGGGCTCACCTCGATGGAGTACAGGCCGCGCGTGAAGAGGTTGGCGGCGTCGAACCGCTCGACCAGGATCGCGGTTCCGGCGGGGTGCTTCTCCCAGCGCGTCACCTTGTACCCCTGCCCATCGAGGGTGAAGACGGCCCCCTCGTGCTTCTCGGTGAGGGCGTAGTGCTGGCTGGGCGATTCGAGGGGGGTGTCGAAGGCGCGCGGTCCCTTAACTTCCCAGTCCGTCTCCTCAATGACCGCGAACTTGGCGCTGCCTTCGCCGCGCAAGTTCCAGTATTTGGGGCTGGCGGTCGGCTCGAAGGGCAATCGGGCGGCCCGGAATTCCTCGCTCGCGCGGGCGCGGTGGCGGGGGGAGAGGTAGGGATTCTCCGCCTCCACCACCGCCTTCTCAATTGGGCCGGTGACCAGTTCGCGGAAGTTCCCGGCGTTGGAGTAGAAGGCGTCCACCGGCTGCGGCACGCCCTGCTCGTTGAGCGCGGGGAGGTAGAGAACGAGCCCCGGTGCCACCCGTCCCGCCCGGCCCGCCATCTGCCGGAAGGCCATGCGCGAGCCGGGATAACCGTCGATGATGACGACCTCCAGGTCGCCGATGTCCACCCCGGCCTCCAGCGCGTTCGTGGCGAACATCACCCCATTGCGGGCGCGGCGAAACTCGCTCAGGCGGCCCTCGCGGTCGGAGGTGCCCGCCATGTAGAGGTGGACGTGGCGGGCGTAGAGGGGCTGGGCGCGGTAGGTGGAGTACAGCCGGGCGGCGCGGGAACGGCCCCGGAAAAAGGCCAGGACCTTGAGGTCACGCGCCACGCTGGCGCTCACCACCGCGTCCCAGAAGCGGCGGGGCTGCCCCCGGTGGTCGGCGAGGTAATACCGCTTGCCGTGCCGCTCGGCGCCCGACTCGCTGACGTGAGCGGTGTCCACGCCGGTCAACTCCCGCGCGAACTCGGCGGGGTTGCCGATGGTCGCCGTGGAGAGGACGACCTGGGGGTTCGCGCCGAGCGCCCGCGCCAGCCCCAGCAGTCGGCGCAGCATCCCCGCCACCTCGGAGCCGAAGCCGCCCCGGTAGGTATGCGCCTCGTCCAGCACGATAAAGGAGAGCCGGGCGAGGAAGTCGCGCACCCGGGGATTCGTCAGCGACCAGTGGAGCTTGTCGGGCGTCGCCGTGACCATCCGCACGCCGGGACGAAACACATCCTTCGGGTCCGCGTTGCCCTGGAAAGCGCTGATCTCCCACCCGAACCCGCCGCGCTCGCGAAACGCCGCCAGCTTGTCGCGCTGGTCCTGGCCCAGGGCGACGAGAGGGTACACGAAGAGGGCTGTGGCGTCCGGGTCGCGTTCCAGCCGCTCGAAGACGGCGGGGAAGAAGGCGCCCGTCTTGCCGCTCGCGGTCGGGGTGGTCACGATCACGTGCTGCCCGTCGCGCATCAGGCGGTAGGTCTCGGCCTGATGGCTGAAGACGCGGGGAAAGCCGAAGCCATGCGCCACTGCCTCTGACCAGCTCAGGTCCGCCGCATCGAGCGTGCGGGCGGGGGCGGGCTCGTCCTCGTGGAGGAGGGCCGCGCCCCCGCCCAGGATGTCGCGCAAAAACCCCTCCAGCCGGGTGTAGGGGGAGCGGGCGGGGAACACGCCCCTCAGTGTAGGGCGGACGGGAAGGGAGGGGCCGGGAGCGGCATCACGGTCGTCCCCGGAATGTGCCCCGGCGCTTTGCCATTCCCGGCCCAGGCTCTAGGCTGTCCCCATGCCGTCTTCCTCACGGTGGGGGCGCCCGCGTGGCTGATCCCACCGTGCCCCCCGCCCCCACCCCGCCAGTCGAGCCACCGCCGCAGGCCCTGCTCGACGCCTTGAAAAGCCACGTCGCCATCGTGGACCGCCGGGGGGTGATCGTGGGCGTGAACCGCTCGTGGCGGGCATTTGCCGAACTGAACGGCGGGGACCCGGCCTCCAGCGGGGTGGGCAGCAACTACCTGGAGGCCTCCGCGCCGCACTCCACCATGCAGGCGGGGCTGCGGGCGGTGCTGGACGGCGAACGGTCCGAGTTCGAGCTGACCTACCCCTGCCACGCGCCGGGCGAGCGCCGCTGGTTCCGGGTGCGGGTCACGCCGCTGGGCGAGCGGGGCGAGGTCACGCACGCCTTTGTCGAACACCTCAACGTCACGCCGGAGGCCCGGGGCC
Organism: Deinococcus apachensis DSM 19763; assembly: GCF_000381345.1. Taxonomy (NCBI): domain Bacteria; kingdom Thermotogati; phylum Deinococcota; class Deinococci; order Deinococcales; family Deinococcaceae; genus Deinococcus; species Deinococcus apachensis. The sequence goes on from NZ_KB906412.1 coordinate 6,459, forward strand.
GGGAGGAGCTGCGCCGCACGCACCTCGAACTCAGGACCCGCGTCGGCGACCGCACCGCCGAGCTGGAGCGCCACACCCGGGACCTGGAGGACCGGGCCGGGGCGCTGGAGGCCTTCGCGCAGTTCACCGAGGTCGCCGCCACCACCACCGACCCCCAGGAACTGGCCCGGCACGCCGCCAGGGTGCTGGGGGCCACCCTGGGGGACGTGGCGGTCGGCTACTACGAGCGGGGCGCGGCGGGGTGGCAGGCCCACAGCCTGTCGGGGGGGCTGCCCGCCGAGGTGGAGGCGGACCTGGGCGCCGACTTCCCAGCCCAGCTCCCGGATGAGCTCCCCAGCGGGGAGGCGGTCTTCCAGGAGGCCGGGGCCACGGACGGCGTGAAGCCCTTCGGCGCGACGGCCCTGCTGCCGCTCACGCTGCACCGCCCGGGCGACGCCCTGCTGGTGATGGGCACCCTCACGCACGATCTCTGGCCCGAGGGGGCCCGCGCCGTCTTCCGGGCGGTGGGGCGCAGCTTTGCCCTCGCGCTGGAGAGGGCCGAGCAGGCCCGGCACCTCGCCGAGCAGGGGGCGCGGCTGGCTGAGCTGAACGCGGAACTCACGGCCTACACGACGGGGCTGTCCCGCGACCTGCGCGACCCGGCCCGCCGCATCGCGGGCTTCGCGGGTCTGCTGGAAGCCCGGCTGGCGGAGGGCGACCCGACGGTGCGGCGGCACCTGGGCATCATCCGCTCGGAGACGGGGCGGCTTCAGGCGCTGGTGGAGGACCTGGCGCAACTCCGACCCCTCCAGGAGCGGCACCTGAGCCCTCTGCCACTCGCCCTGGCGCCCCTGGTCGTGCAGGTCCGCAGCGACCTGGGACACGTAACGCGGGGGCGGCGAATCTCTTGGACCGTCGGCGCGCTGCCCACCGTTCACGCCGACCACCTGCTGCTGCGCCAGGTGCTCACCCACCTGCTGCACAACGCTCTGAAGTTCACCGGGGGGCGCGACCCAGCCCGCATTGGGGTGGGCGGCGAGGAGCGGGAGGAAGACACGCTCGTCTGGGTCCGGGACAACGGGGTGGGCTTTGATCCCGAGCAGGCCGAGCGCCTCTTTCAGGTGTTCATCCGGCTGCACGGCGACGAGTACGAGGGCAGCGGAGTGGGCCTTGCCAACGTCCGGCGCATCGTTCACCGCCACGGGGGGCAGGTCTGGGCCGAGGGGGAACCCGGGGTGGGCGCTACCTTCTTCTTCACGCTGCCGCGGCCCACTGCGCCCTCCTAAATCACATCGCCGAGTCGCTGTCGCGCAGCAGGATGGGCGGCCCGAAGGCGGCGGGGAGCCACTCCTCCTGCGCGTGGATGGCCCCCGGCGGGCACGAGTGCAGGCAGGCCATGCAGCCCGTGCAGGCGGAGAGGTCGAGCAGGAGCTCCGCGCCCCCCTCCGGCTTGAGGTCGCGGGTGATCGCCTGGGTCGGGCAGACGTTCGAGCAGACCGGGCAGTCGATGCAGGAGTCGTCCACCAGCGGGGCGGGCCAGTGGACCCCCGCGTCCGGCGCCGGGGCGGGGACGAGCGAACGCGCCCGCCAGCGCCACTCCTCGGGCGTGCGCTCCCGGGGCTGGCTCCAGTCCACGAAGGGCAGCGGCCGCTCGGGGATGGCCTGGGCGACCTGTTGCCGCCCCGCGCGCAGCAGGCTGGCGAAGGCTCCCCGGCGCGAGACGCGCACGGCCCGGTCGCGGTCTTCCGGGGTGGCGGCCCGCACTGTCACCTGGGCGGGTTGCCCCGTCGCCTCTCGCAGGAGCTGCGCCTCCCCCACCACCCGGTTCAGGCGCTCGGGCACGTCGGGGGCTCCGACCGGGCAGCCTGAACACTCCCCGTGCAGCAGGGTGAGGGGAATGCCCCAGGCCCCGCTGGCGGCGACCACGGCAGGCGTCACCCGGCCCAGGCACGGCAGGGTGGGGCCGCCCGCCCCGCTCTGCGAGCAGGTGAGGGTGGCCTCACCCTCCCCGGTGTTCCCGGCGTCGCGCACGCTCTGAAGGGGCGCGGTGAGGTCATACTCCAGCGCCCCGCTGGGGCAGACCTGCACGCACAGGCCGCAGCCCGTACAGGCCTGCGGGTCAATCTCGATGCTCCGCCCCAGGGGGCCCACTGTGATCGCCTCATGCGGGCAGGTGGTGTGGCAGGCGTCGCAGCCCCCAACCGCCTGACGCTCCAGCAGACAACGCGGCGCCGTGTAGCGCGGCACCGGGTTGCCGTACTCGCCCAAACGGTTCAGAACGCCTTCCAACATGGGCCGAGTCTAGCGGCGCCCGGGGAAGGCGAGTGGAAGCTTGATCCCTGCCCCTCACGGGCGGCGGGTGGGCACCCGCAGGGTGATGAACAGGACGCCCGCCAGCCCCACCAACGCCCACACCAACTGCCCGGCAAGCACGGGAATACGCGGCAGGCTGAACCCCACAGCCACCACGATGCAGGTGCAGGCGATCCACTTCGCCCGCAGCGGCATCCCGCGCCCCTCGCGGTAGTCGCGCACGAGTTCGCCGACCACCGGGCGCGAGAGCAGCCAGGCCTCCCACTTCGGGTTGCCCCGGGCGAAACACGCCGCCGCCAGCACGAACCACACCGTTCCCGGAAAGCCCGGCAGGATCAGGCCCACGAAGCCCAGGCCGGTGAGCACAAAGCCCAGCGCCACCCACAAGGGCCGGACGACCGGAGAGGGAGGCTCACTCATGTCGCTCAGGGTACGGCGTGGGCCGCCCGGCACCTATCCCTGGACACTCCCCTGTCGGTAACCGGGAACCTTGCGCTTCCAGAAACGAAGAGGCGCATCGAACCCACCCCGATGCGCCTCCCCACGAGACCTGCTTACTCGACGGTGACGGACTTTGCCAGGTTCCTCGGCTTATCCACGTCCTTGCCGAGTGCCGTCGCCGTGAAGTAGGCGAGCAGTTGCAGCGCGACCACGTTCACCACCGGGCTCACCATCTCGTGCGCGCGGGGGACGTACAGCACGTCGTCGGCGTGGCGGGCGTTCCCAGTGTCGCCGTCGGAGAGGAGGGCGATCACCCGGCCGGAGCGGGCGCGGACCTCCTGGACGTTGGAGATCGTCTTTTCGAGGAGGGGACTCTCGGTGGCGACGACCACGACGGGCAGGTTCTCGTCGATCAGGGCGATGGGGCCGTGCTTCATCTCGCCCGCCGCATAGGCCTCGGCGTGGATATAGCTGATCTCCTTGAGCTTCAGGGCGCCCTCGAAGGCGGTCGGCGCGTTCACCCCGCGGCCCAGGAAGAGGTAGTCGCGCGCCCCGGCGTACTTCTCGGCGACCTGCCTGATCTTCTCCACCCGCTCGGGCGCCAGCGCCTCCTCGACCAAACGGGGCAGCTCGCGGGCGGCGTGGAGGAGTTCCTGCGCCTGGTCCTCGGTGAGCGTGCCGCGCGCCCGGCCCAGCCAGAGGGCGAGCAGCACGAAGGCGCTCACCATCGACGTGTACGCCTTGGTACTCGCCACCCCGATCTCCGGCCCGGCGTGGATGTACAGGGTGTCGTCGAGTTCGCGGGTCATGGAGCTGCCCTTGGCGTTGATCACGCCCAGGGTCTTCGCGCCGCCCTTCTTCGCCTCGCGCAGGGCTTCGAGCGTGTCGATGGTCTCGCCCGACTGGCTCACCACGATGGCGAGGGTGTTCTCGCTCACCAGGGGGTTGCGGTAGCGGTACTCGGAGGCCACGTCCACTTCAACGGGAATGCGTGCTAGCCCCTCGATCAGGTACTCGCCGACCAGCCCGGCGTAGTACGCGGTGCCGCAGGCGATGATCGAGATGCGCTTGAATGAGGACGGGTCGAGCCCGATGTCGAGGTTCACCTCGCCCGTGTCGTCGTGCAGGCGGCCAATCAGGGTGTTCGTCAGGGCGGTGGGCTGCTCGTAGATCTCCTTGAGCATGTAGGTGTCGTAGCCGCCCTTTTCCGCCGCCTCGGCGTCCCACTCGATGTGCTCGATGGAACGCTCGACGAGGTTGCCCGCCAGGTCCGTCACCCGGAAGCCGTCGTCGTTGAGCACCACCATGTCGCCGTCGTGCAGGAACACCATGTTGCGGGTGTAGGGCAGCAGGGCGGGCACGTCGGAGGCGAGGAACATCTCGCCCTCGCCCACGCCCATCACCAGGGGGCTGACGGTGCGGGCCGCGACGATCTCGCGGTGATCGACATGGGTGACCACGATGCCGTAGGCGCCGCGCACCTGGCCGAGTGCCGTGCGGACCGCCTCATACAGGTCACCCGAGTACGCCTCCTCGATCAGGTGGGCGAGCACCTCCGAGTCGGTCTCGGACTTGAAGGTGTGGCCGCGCGAGATCAGGCCCTCCTTCAGCGACAGGTAGTTCTCGATGATCCCATTGTGGATGATGACGATCCGGCCGTCCTCGGTGGCGTGGGGGTGCGCGTTCGTGTCGTTGGGCAGGCCGTGGGTGGCCCAGCGGGTGTGGCCGATGCCCAGCGTGCCCGCCAGCGGCGTCTGCTCCAGCTCCCCGCTGAGATTGGCGAGCTTCCCGGCCTTCTTCTTCACGGTGATGCAGGCGCCGTCGCCCACCGCCACGCCCGCGCTGTCGTAGCCGCGATATTCCAGCCTGGAAAGGCCCGAGATCAGAACGTCCTGCGCCTGCCGGGTGCCGATATAACCGACGATTCCGCACATACATACTCCTTGACCCGCACCTGGGACAGGGCGGGCGGTGTCTTTGGGTTGGGTTGTGGCACCGCGCGGCCTTATGTCCACGTCACCGTGGGGGTTATCGCCGCGCTTCCTTCCGGCTGGAAGTCGGGGAGGCCCGTGCCGGGCCTGGGGGCATCCGCAGAACTTCGCTCACCCCCACCTCGTCTTCTGCCCCGCTGGGGGCAGACCTTGCGCTTCCCGTGTTATGTGAACCGGACACCAACGGTTCAGGCGGCAGCATAGCACCCCAACTTGAGCCAGGTGTGCAAGATGCTCAGGGGATTGGGCTGTTCAACTCCAGCGGTGCGCGTACGCCTCCGCGTCGAACTTGCGGTTCAGGCCGCTCGCGGCGAGGTAGCGGACCATCCCGAAGATCGGGCGACGGGCCCAGGGGCGGTCGTGCAGGCCGAAGACCCAGCCCACGCTGGCGTAGGAGTTGGCGTCGCGGCCGTCGAGTTCATACCGGTTGTTGAGCCACAGGGTCGTCACGTAGCCTCCTGGGGCGTGGCAGTCCATTCCAGGATCTTCTTGCCCCAGTACATCCGCATGGAGTTGTGCATCCGGCCCGTGCGGACCATCTCGGTATGGGCGGCGTTCCAGTAGCGGTCGTGGGTCCGCGCCGCGTCGAGTTCCTCCCGGGTGTACAGGTGCGGGCGGGGGTCGGCGGCGTGCTCCTCCAGCGTGCCCCGGGCCCAATTGGGCAGCCCCTCGTAGCGGTCGTAGGCGGGGTTGAATTCGCAGTGGTTGAAGCTGAGTTCCCGGCGAACGATCATCTCCTCCAGGAAGGCGTCGAGACCCGGGCCACCGTCCGAGTGCTCCCGCGCCGCGAGGGCCGCCGTCAGGGGTGAGAGGTGGCCGTAATGTAGGTAGGCGCTCAGGCGGCTGCCCCCGTCCACGTTGGGGTCGCGCCGCCCGGAGTCGTAGGAGGGCAGCAGGCGGGTGACGAAATGGTCCAGCCGCGCCAGTGCCTTGGCCTCGCCCCCCTCCTCCTCGCCGGGGGGCACGCTGTTGTCCAGGCCGAGTGCGCGCACGGTGAGCGCGGGGTCGCTCACGTCCAGGCCGGGGTCCCAGTCGGGGTGGCCCTGTGCCCCCTCCTCCACGTCCAGGGGCATCAGAAACCGCTCCAGCAGGCGGTGGAGTTTGGGCCGCAGGGTCCGGGCCCCCACCTCCGACCGGTTCGAGACGGTGTGGATGGGCACCACAGCGTCAGACTCCACCTGCACGAAGGGCACCGTGAGCCGCCCCGCGAGGTCGGCCCGCCACTGCCGCCCGGGACGCAGATACCCCCGGTCGGTAACGACGAGGCTGGCCCCCTGAGCGGCCTTGAACACCTCATCCGGTGTATTTCCGACCCGGATAGAGAGGGGGATACCGCGCTCAGCCAACCCCTTTCTCAGATCCCGCAGGCCCTCCAGCAGATACTGGAAGTGCCGGGCGTTGGCCTCCGGGTAGTCGGGATTCAGGCCGAAGACAGCGGCGAGGGGCTGGCCCAGACGCCGGGCCTCGCGCACCGCGTATTCGAGGGCGTGGTTGTCGTGGGTGCGCGCGCTCGACTGCACCCACAGCAGCACGAAGCCGCCCCGCCCCGGCTCGCCCGGCCGGAGGACCTGCACCCGTTCTGGCTGAGTCATGGCCGGGTTGTACCCCAGGGGGCACCGGGCAGACGGTATGCGATGCCGCCGAACCTCAGCGCGCGGCGGCCACGGGCACCCGCTCCAGTGCCCCCAGCACGTCCTCGATCAGGTCCCCCGCGTCCTCGATGCCCACGGAGAGGCGGACCAGCCCCGGGGTCACGCCCTGGCGCTCAAGCGTCTCCTCGCCGAGGAGGTGGTGGGTGGTGCTGCCCGGGTGGCACGACAAGCTTTCCACGTCCCCGAGGCTGACCGCCTGGGTGAAGAGCCGCAGCCCATCGAGGAAGGCAAAGGCTGCCTCCGCTGAGCCCAGGTCGAGGCTGAGCAGGCCGCCGAAGGCGCGCATCTGCTGGGCGGCGACCTTGTGTGCGGGGTGGGTGGGCAGGCCGGGGTAATGGAGGGCCTTCAGGGCCGGGTGCCCCTGCAGTGCCTCCGCTAGCGCGGCCGCGTTCGCGCAGTGGGCCTCCATCCGCAGCGGGAGGGTCTTGAGGCCACGCAGCAGCAGGTACGCCTCAAAGGGGCCGAGGACCGAGCCCACGTGCCGCAGCCCGTGCAGCCGCAACCCCGCCACCAGTTCGGTGCGGCCCGCGACCACCCCCGCGATTACGTCGCCGTGGCCACCCAGGTACTTCGTCGCGGAGTGCATGACCAGGTCGGCGCCGTGCTCCAGGGGGCGGGTCAGGTAGGGGGTGGAGAAGGTGTTGTCCACGACGACGAAGGCCCCCGCCGCGCGAGCCACCTCCGAGGCCGCCCGCAGGTCCACGATCTTCAACGTGGGATTGGTGGGCGTCTCCAGCCAGACGAGCCGGGTCCGGCCGGAGACCACCGCACGCAACTCCTCCAGGTCACCCGCCTCGCGCACGGTCACCCCGAAGCGGCCCAGGATGTCGCGCAACAGCCCCTCAGTGCCACCGTACAGCGGGCCGACGAAAGCCACCTCGTCCCCCGAGGTCAGCAGGGTGAGTGCGACGGCGCTCGCCGCCCCCATCCCGCTGCCGAATGCCACCGCGTCCTCCGCCCCCTCCAGGCTCGCCACCTTCTCCTCGAAGGCGCGCACGGTGGGGTTGCCCAGCCGGGAGTAGAAGTAGCCGCTTTCCTCCCCGGCGAAGAGGCGGGCACCCCGTTCGGCGCTGCCGTAGCCGAAGGTGGACGTGGCGTAGATGGGCACGGCGTGCGCGCCCGTCACCGGGTCCAGGGCGTGCCCCGCGTGAACGGCACGGGTGCGGAACCCGGCGGGCCGGGAATCTTGTTTAGACATGATGCCGATTGTACCCTGCTGGCGGAAGGGGGGCTGTGAAGATTGCCGGGCCTAGCCCCCCGGTAGCCGCCGCACGGGGAGCCTCACCCAACCCTGGCGTGAGAGCCAACGCAGCAGCAGGACGAGCAGCGCCCCCCCCAGCTGTGACTGGAAGGGCGTGACGTGAGGGTGGAGCAGGTAGACGGCGGCCGCCCCCGCCGCGGCAGCGGTGGCGTAGAGCTGGTCGCGTCGGTACATCACCTCCGGGACCTCGTTGGCGATCAGGTCGCGGATGATGCCGCCGCCCACGCCGCTGAGCATTCCGGCGAAGGCCACCCCCAGCGGCCCCAGCCCGAAGTTCAGTGCGCCCAGCGCCCCCGACGCCGCGAACAGCGCGAGGCCCAGCGAGTCGAACACGCTGAGCGTCCGCTCGAAGCGGGCCAGCCGCTCCCCGAAGGCGAAGGCGAGGACCGCCCCCAGCAGCGCCACCCACAGGTACGTCTCGTCGCGCAGGAAGAGGGGCGGCGTCTGGCCGGTCAGGGTATCCCGGATCGCACCCCCGCCCACCGCCGTCACGCAGCCCAGCACCAGGACGCCGAACAGGTCGAAGCGTTTCCGCACGGCCAGCAGCGCCCCCGACATGCTGAAGGCCAGGATGCCCACCAAGTCGAGCCAGCGGAGCCCGACCTCCAGCGTCACCGGCGGCAGCGTGAGTTCGTGCATCGCGGGACATGCTAACGCGCTCTTCCTGAGTCGCCGCCCCCCGTGCTATACTCCCCGCTGTTGTCTCGCCCGCGCCGGTAGTCACCGGGGGCAGAGCGCGCCCCGGCGGCCCAGTCCCACTATTTCAAGACGCCGCGTGGCCCGAGGAGAAAGATCATGGCGAAGCATCCCGTTCCCAAGAAGAAGACCAGCAAGAGCAAGCGCGACATGCGCCGCAGCCACCACGCGCTGGTCGCCCCCAACCTGACCGAGTGCCCCCACTGCCACGCCAAGAAGCTTCAGCACCACATCTGCCCGAGCTGCGGCTACTACGCGAACCGTCAGGTTCTCGCGGTCTGAGGTCAACCGAGAGTGAAGGAGGCTCCCACCCGGGGGCCTCTTTCCTTTTACCCTGACGCCATGGCGAAGCAGTTCGACCGCATCCTGCCCGAACACGCGGCGTTTATCGCCCGCCAGCCTCTGTTCTTCACGGGCAGCGCGGCCCCGGGCGGGCGGGTCAACATCTCGCCCAAGGGGCTGGACACGCTGCGGCTGTTCGGCGACCGGACGGCCGCGTATCTCGACCTCACCGGCAGCGGCAACGAGACGGCGGCTCACCTGCGTCTTTCCCCCCGCCTCACGCTGATGTTCTGCGCGTTCGAGGGACCGCCGCTCATCCTGCGGCTGTACGGCACGGCCCGCGTCCTCGCGCTAGGCACACCCGAGTTCGGGGCACGCGCCCCGACCTTCACCCTGTTGCCCGGCACCCGCCAGATCGTCGAACTGGACGTGGACCTGGTACAGACCTCGTGCGGTTTCGGCGTGCCGCTTCTCGACTTCCGTGAGGACCGTTCGGCCCTCACCCGGCAGGCGGAAGCGTGGGGCGAGGACGGCCTGAGAAGCTACTGGGAGCGCAAGAACCAGCAGAGCATAGATGGTTTTCCCACTGGCTTGCTGGAGAGGTCCGGGGACGCTTCCCCCGCGAGCGAAGGATGATCTCCGGATGACAGACTCGCGCCGCCAGTTCAACGCGCATGCCACCAACTACGCGGCCAGCGAGGTCCACCGCCATGGCCCCAGCCTGCCCGTGCTGCTGGAGTACGCCGCGCCGACGCCGGAAGACACCGCACTCGACGTGGCGACCGGGACAGGGAACACCGCGCTGGCCCTGGCCCCTTTTGTGAGACGGGTCATCGGCCTGGACCTCGCCGACGGAATGCTCGCCCACGCCCGCGAACGTGCGGGGCGCGAGGGGCACACGAACGCGACGTTCCAGGAGGGAAGCGCCGAAGCCCTGCCCTTTCCCGACGAGTCCTTCACGCTCGTCACGTCCCGGCATGCACCTCACCACTTCCGCGACCTGGCGGCTTTCTTGCAGGAGGCGTACCGGGTCCTGCACCCAGGCGGGCGGCTGGTGATCGCCGATCAGGTCAGCCCCACACCAGAGCTTCAAGCCTGGGTGGACGAGTTCCAGCGCACCCGTGACCCCAGCCATCACATGCAGCGCACCGTCCAGGCGTGGCGGGACCTGACCCGGGCGGCGGGCTTCACCTGGGCGCGGGACACCCTGGTGCCCTACCGGCTGGAATTCGACTGGTGGACGCGCCAGTCCGGCTGCACACCCGAGGCGGTGGAGCGTCTGCGCGCCCTCACCCGCCGCCTCACACCGGAGCAGCAGGAGGAAGTTGGCCTGATCCACGAGGGCGGAAACCTCGTCACGCACCTGGAACCCATGCTGGTCGTCCGGCTGGACAAACCCGCAGGGTGAGTCCTATCCCTTGTCCCCCACGTGGATCGCCGCGATGCCGAAGGTCAGCAACCGGTAGCGGGTGCGGAAGCCCGTGGCGCGCATAAGCTGAGCCAGGCGCTCGGGGTCGGGGAAGGCGAGCACGCTTTCCGGCAGGTAGGTGTAAGCGCCCGCGTTCCCGCTGACGAGCGCCCCGATGCGCGGCAGAACGTGCTGAAAGTACAGCCGGAAGAGGCTCCCGAACAGACCGGGCCGGGGCGGCGGGAACTCCAGGATGACGAGGCGGCCGCCCGGTGTCAGCACCCGCCACATCTCGGCCAGCCCGCGCGCATAATCCGCAAAGTTGCGGAAGCCGAAGGCGCAGGTCACGGCGTCGAAAGAACCGTCCGGGTACGGAAGATTGAGGGCGTCCCCCTCCTCCAGCCGGATGTTCAGGTGGCGGGCATGGGCCTTCTCCCGCCCGATCTCCAGCATCTCGGGCACGAAGTCGCTGCCGACAACCTCCACCCAGGGAGCCCGGGACTTGAGTTCCAGGGCGAAGTCGGCCGTGCCGGTCGCCACATCGAGCATCCGCCCTGGACTCAGAGCCAGCGCCTCGCGGGCCGCCTCACGCCGCCACGCCCGGTCCACGCCCAGGCTCAGCACCCGGTTGAGCAGGTCGTAGCGGGGGGCGATGGAGGCAAACATGGCCTGCACCTCCCGCCCCTTGTCACGAGGCCCGGTCTGGCGATCACCAACGGGAGGGATGGCCGGGGGAAGCGTCATGGGGCCGATGATAGGGGGGCGGGGCCGGGACAGGGGGAAGGTCGAAGCACCCACTCCTCCCCGAACCCAGCCCTTCCCGCTCAGCCGCCAATGACGGTCAGCGCCCGCCCCACCCGCTCGTACGCCGAGAGGGCCTGGTCCAGGTCCTCCCGCGTGTGCTCGGCGGTCACAATGTTGCGAATGCGGGCCTGGCCCCGCGGCACGGTCGGGAAGCCCAGGCCGACCGCGAAGACCCCCTCGTCCAGCAGGCGGCGGCTGGCCTCGAAGGCAGCGCCCGCCTCACCGAACAGCACGGGCGTGATGGGCGTCTGGCTGCCCATCGTGTCGAAGCCCAGGCGGGCGAGTTCCGCCTTGAAGTAACGGGTGTTGTCCCACAGCCGCTCCATGAACGCGGGCTCGCGCTGCACCAGCTCCAGCGCCGCCGAGAGGGCGCCGACGACGGCGGGCGGCTGCGCGGTCGAGAACAGGTAGGGCCGGGCACGGTTGATCAGGAGCTGGCGCAGGTCGTGGTGCCCCGCCGCGTAGCCGCCAACCACCCCCCACGCCTTACTCAGCGTGCCGACCTGGATCACGTCGTCGGCGTGCTCGTAGCCGAAGTGGTGGACCGTGCCGCGCCCCGCCTCGCCGAGAACGCCCGAGCCGTGCGCGTCGTCCACATAGGTAACGGCCCCGTACTTCCGCGCGACCTCGATCAGACGGTCCAGCGGCGCGATGTCGCCATCCATGCTGAACACGCCGTCGGTCACGACGAGCTTCAGGCCGTCCGTATCGTTCTCAGCCAGCACACGGTCGAGGTCGTCGGGGTCCGCGTGCTTGTAGATCTTCTTGGTGGCCTTGGTCAGCCGCAGACCATCGATGATGCTCGCGTGGTTGAGTTCGTCACTCACCACCAGGTCGCCGGGCTGGAGCAGGGTGCCCAGCACGCCCTGGTTGGTGGTGAAGCCGCTCTGGAGGACGAGGGCGCTGCCCGTGTGCTTGAACCCGGCGAGCTGCTGCTCGAAGTCCTCGTGGATTTGCAGGGTTCCGGCGATGGTCCGCACCGCTCCGGCCCCCGCGCCCCACTCGCGCAGGTATGCCTCAGCGCGGGCCTTGATCTCGGGGTGATCGGCAAACCCCAGGTAGTTATTGGAGGCGAGGTTCACCACGTCCCGCCCGTCCACCCGGGTGCGGGCGCGCTGGGGGGCTTCGAGCACGCGGGGGTGAATCAGCAGGCCCTGGGTCCGCAAGCCCGCGAGTTCCGCGCCCAGACGGTCGGAGAGGGAGGTTGCCATGCCCGCAGTCTAGAGGTTCGGGGGGCGGATCGGGGTTCGCCCGTCCCGTTTGTTCGTCCGCACCGCTCACCCCCGCACCTGTAAGTTTCTGTAAAGAGCGCCTTCCCTAGACTCTGAACAGGTTTCCCATGACGAATGCCGTGTACACCCTGATCGTGCGCGCCCTGTCCGGCATCGTGTCCGAACGTGCGGCGGAAACCCTGCTGCGCGCCGCCCTGCGCGAGCAGGGCCTGACCCCCGAGGGCGTGAGTGCCGCCGAGATGCAGCGGGTGCTTTCCGGCCCGCTGCTCACCCGGCTGTCAGCTGTGCTCCCGGGGGCACAGGCCCGCGCGGAGTTGCGGGCGCTGTCCGGGCAGCTCCAGCGACAGTACCCCAAGGCCCCCACCCTCTTCCCCGGCGCGCCGGTCGCCGCCTGGGACGAGGAGATGGGGACGAGCCGCTGGGACGACCCCGCGGACCTGAGCGCCGACGACTTCGAGTTCGACGACCCCGAGTACACCGCCGCCCCCACCCAGCGCCGCTACACCCTGGGCAGCGCGGCGGGCCAGGAGGCGCTGATCCAGGACCTGGGCCGGATGCCCGGCGTGCAGGGCGTGCTGGTCTGCCGCACGAGCGGGGAGGTGCTGCGGCAGCGGGCTGTGACGGGCGCCACGACCCTGGGCAGCGTGATCGCCGCCACCGCCCTGCTCTTCCAGAAACGTGGCCTGAACCTGATGTCGGCTGACATGGGCGGGCGCACCGTGTGCATGCGGCCTCTCGGCGGGTACTGCGTGGCGGTGGTGGCCGGGCCGCAGGTGAACATCGGGCGGCTGCTCGCCGAACTCGGCCAGATCCGGGAGGCGGCGTGAAACGCGGGGGCGCGGGTGTGGCGCTCCTCGCCGCCCTGCTGGCCGGAGCGGCAGGGGCGCAGGACCTGGGCGCGTACCGGGCGCTGGCGGGGAGCTTGGACGCGGCGGCGGCCCGCTCCTCTCACGCCGCACAGGCACTTGCCGAACTTGACCGCGCACAGGCGGCCTATACGCGGCTGGCCCCGACCCTCCAGAACCGGCAGCTCCTGGGCGGCCTGCAGGACACGCTGGGTGGAGCCCGCGCCGCCCTAGCCCGCACGCCCGCCGAGGTGCAGGCGCAGGTGCTCCTGGCCCGTGGGCTGATGCGGAAGGCGCTGTACGACCAGACGTTGAGTGAACTCGCGCAGACTCCGGCGAACAGTACCCCACATGTGAAGCTGCTTGCCAGCGAATTCGGCCTGGCCGGTGCTCCCGCGCAGGCCCTGCTGGCCGATGCGGCGGCCGGACGCCCCGAGCGCGTGGCCTGGCGCCTTCAGCGGGCGGCGGCGGCGAAGGTGGGCGCGGCCCTGAACGCGACCCGCCCCGAACGCAGCCCCGCCGCGTACCTCAACCTCGCCCGAGCGGCGAGCTGGTTCACAATCGTGCAGGACGCGGGCGGCGCCGGGAACCTCAAGGTCACCGGGTTCAGCGAGGCATTGCGGCAGCTCACGGGGGGCGACGTGCCCGGCCTGACTGCCTCCCTCACCGCCCTGCGGCAGGGGGCGGGAGCCCTTGGGCGCTCGCTCGCCACGCCGCCCACACTTGCGGCTACGGGGGGAACCAAAGCCCCCACCCCGCAGCCAGGCACCACGCCGACGGCAGGCCAGCCTGCCCAGACCAAGTCAACGCCAGCAACATCTACCCCGGTCAAGCCTGCTCAGGCCAAGCCGGTAGCTTCCACTCCCTCCCCGGTCGCACCCAGCCTGGACGTCGCCTACACGGCCCTGGGTCGGGCACTCACCGCGAGCGGGCACGGGGACCCAACGACCGCGCGGGCGGAACTGGAACGCGCCGCCGCGGCGCTCTCCTCCGCCCCCGCCGGAATTCGCGGGGCTGCGGGGTACGGGGCCTTCGCGCAGGATCTGGCCGCCGCGCGGGAGCGGTACGGCCTGCGCCCCGGCGACGTGCAGGCCCTCATCGCGGGGCTGGGCGGACTGGAGAGCGATGTGGCCGGGGAGCCCCGCAGCCGGGTGGACGCCCTGTCGGTCGGAGTGGCCCGGACCTTCAGCGGGGGCGTGCGCGCCGTCACCTTCCTGCTGCTCGCGCTGCTGGCGCTCGTGCCGCTGTACCTGCTCAACCTGGCCTTTGGTGGGCGCAACCCCTACTGGCGGGCGATCACCGCCGCGCTGGCCCTGCTGCTGCTGCCCGTATTCCTGGAGGGCGTGTTCGGCTTCCTGGGCTGGCTGGGCGACCTAGGCGGCGTCGCTCTGCTGCGCGCGGCTCCCAGCCTGACGCTGTGGCAGGGTATCTACGGGCTGCCGCTGCGCGCCCTCCTGACCGCGCTCGCCATCGCGCTCGCCGCCTACGGCTTCCGGGGGTTGTGCGTACAGTTCGGCCTGCTGGGCCGTCAGCGCCCCGCTGAGCGGGCGGTCGCCCAGGGCCTCGACTGGGATGAGGACGTGTAGGGCAGCTTTCGCCGGGTCCCACCACTGCTTGCCCACCAGGCCCAACGTCCGCGAAATCCGCATTTTTCCCCCCGTCCGCAATGGGACTGTGGAAGGATGCGGTGAATTCCGGAGTTCCCATGACCATGCCCCTCAACCGCCCTCCCACTGATTTCAACTCCCCCGGAGGCTCCACGTGACCACCCCCCCCGCGGCCCCCGAGGCCCTCTACCGCCTGCCGGTACGGCTGCTGGGCGACCTCGTCTCGCCCCGCGCGCTCGAACGCATCCTGCAAGACGCTGCCCAGGCGCGGGGCCTGAGTGTCCAGGCGCTCGACGCCCCCACCCTGGAGGACATCCTCAAGCGCGAGGTGTTCAAGCGGCTGCAACTCAGCGTGCCCGCCGCGCTCGCCAAGCGGCGGGTTTCCGACGTGATCGGGGAACTCCTGAGCGCGGTTCCCGCTCCCGTGGGTGAAGCCCCCGACTTGGGTGTGCTGGAGGACGGCGCGCGGCGCTTCAGCCTGTACTTCGACTGGCCCGAGGCCCAGCGCCTGCGTGGCGTGCTGGGCGTGGCGCGGCAGCAGCAGGAGGCCGGACAGGACGTCGCCCCGCTGGTGCGCGAGGGCCAGGACCTGATCGCGCTGATGGAGCGGCACCTGGAGGAGGGGCTGGTCACGCAGGGGCAGGACCTGGCCGAGTTGCAGGCGGCCTTTCGCCGGGTGCAGGGTATGGGTGGCAAGGACGTGCGGCGCCTGGAGAGCCTGATCGGGCAGATCGAGGAGGCACAGGGCCAGGGGATGCTGCTCCCCGCCGAGGTCGAGCGGGCGCGCACGATCACCTTCACCCTCCGCAAGCTGCTGGAATCGTCCGTCGTGCAGCCCCTCGCGCCCGGGGGCGCCCCCGCGGCGCTGGACCCCGAGGCGCAGGCGCGCGTACTGGCGCTGGAGCAGGAGCACGTCGCCCGGCAGCTCGCCGACCTGATCCGCGAGTTCGAGCCGCTCACTCGTGCCCGCCCGGACCTGGAAAGCCGCAGCCTGCGCGAGCAGCAAACGGCCGGGACCCTGACGGTGGGGGCGGTGGAGGCCCGGCGCGCGGAGCTGGAGGCGGCGCGCTCGGCCCTCCTCGCCGAGCAGCGGGCCGAACTGGCGGGGCTGGAAGCCCGCCAGTCGGCCCTACCGGAGAGTCCGACACTCCACGAGGCGCGGGTGGCGCTCGACGTGCTGCGCCTCACCCTGGACGGGGGCGGGCTGGCGACGGACGAGCTGCGCGACCTGCACGCCACCCTCGCGGCGCTGGAGGCGGCGCCCGCGAACGCCGCCCGACTGCTCGAACTCCAGCGCAGCCTGGCCGAGGTCGAGCGCGCCGCCCGCGACGTGCCGGGGGCGAGCGCGGAACTCGCGCCGGGGCTCGCCGCCGCCCGCGAGGCCCTGGCGCGCGGCGAGGACGTGGACCCCGAGGCGCTGTGGCGCGTGCTGGAGCGCCGCATGGGAGAGGCCGCCCAGCAGCGCCAGGACTTCGACGCCCGCGCCGACCACGTGATCCAGGAGTACGACACCCTGCGCCACCTGGCGGGCGAGACCACCCAGAAGCTGGGGCGCCTGGCCGACACCCTGCGGGCCCAGCGCCGCCTGGGGGCGATGTCGGGCAGTGCCCGCGAGCGCTACGCCCAAACGCTGGAGGAGGCCGAGGCCCTGCTCGCGGAGTCGCGGGCCGAGTACCAGGCCGCCCAGGAGGTGACGGCGAGCTTCGGGGCCGATGCCCTCAGCGGTCTGCTCGGAGTCTTTGATCTGGGCGGCAGCGCCGGGGACAGCCTGGGGGGCTTCCTGACGGCCGAAGCAGTCCCGGTGCCCCCTCAGCCCGACCTCCCCGACGACACCTGGCTGATTCGGGGAGGTGCCGTGACGGCGGGCCGGGCCGACCTGGCGGTGGGTGGGGTGGCCGCCCTGCTCGACCAGGCGACCTTGCTGGGGGCACGTTCCCTGCGCTTTGAGGACGAGCGCGGCGCCTGGGTCGCCCGGGAGGACGGCACGGGCGGCTGGCGACTGGCGCGCGGCCCCTCCGCCTCTGCCATCGAGGACCGGGTGGGCGGCTGGCTCACCACGGGTGAGGCGCGTTAGCCTGCGGGCGTGACGGTTCCTCCCCGCCCCGACCTGCCCCTCCTCCCCGGCGAGACGTGCCTGCTGCGGGGCGCGGACGAGCAACGCGCGCTCGGCGCCGCAGTGGCCCACGCCCTGCCGCCGGGCGCGGTTCTGTTTCTGGAGGGCGAACTCGGGGCGGGCAAGACCACGCTGATGGGGGGGCTGGTGGGGGCGCTGGACTTCACGGACGCGGTCACCAGCCCCACCTACGCCCTGATGCACGCCTACCCCACCCCGGCGGGCCGGGTGCTTCACGTGGACGCTTACCGGGTGCGCGACCCGCGGGAACTGTATGAGATGGACCTAGAGGACCTCGTCGCGGGCAGCCGCCTCACGGTGATCGAGTGGGGCGAGGGGCTGTACCGGGACTATCCGGCGGCGCCCATCCTGCGGCTGGAGCATGTGGAGAACGACCCCGAAGTGCGGCGGGTGGAGCGGGTGCGCTGAACCCTTTCTGAAGCCGGGGCGTTCTCCCCCACTCGCCTGGGCCACAATGCACCCATGTGGACGCTGGTGGTGAACTGCGGGTCGAGCAGCCTGAAATTCGCGCTGCTGAGCCCCGATTCGGGTGAGGTTCCCCTCTCGGGCCTGGCCGAGCGGCTGGGATCGGACCTCGCCTCGGTGCGGGTGGACCGGGGGGGCGAGCGGGTGAACGTGCCGCTCCCGGGCGGCAGCCACCCGGAGGCATTCGGGGTCTTGCTGGGCGAACTCGACGGCTTGGGGCTGCGAAATGAGGTCAGCGCCGTCGGGCACCGGGTCGTCCACGGGGGCGAGCGCTTCAGTGCCCCGGCCCTCATCACGCCGGAAGTGCTAGACGCCATCCGCGCCTGCGTGCCCCTCGCGCCGCTGCACAACCCCGCCAACCTCGCGGGTATTGAGGCGGCGCAGGAGGCGTTTCCGGGGCTGCCGCACGTCGCCGTTTTCGACACGGCTTTTCACCAGACCATGCCCGAGGTCGCCTACCGCTACGCCGTGCCGACCGAGTGGTACATGCAGCACGGCGTCCGGCGCTACGGCTTCCACGGCACCAGCCACGCCTACGTGGCGGGCGAGGCGGCATGGATGCTGGGGCGGGACCTTTCCGAGCTGAACCTCATCACGGCGCACCTGGGGAACGGGTGCAGCGTCACCGCCGTGCAGGGCGGGCGCAGCGTGGACACCAGCATGGGCCTCACCCCGCTGGAGGGGGTCGTCATGGGCACCCGCAGCGGCGACGTGGACCCCGGCCTGCACGACTATCTTGCCCGGCAGGCGGGGCTGAGCCTGACCCAGATCACGGCGGCGCTGAACAAGGAGAGCGGGCTGCTGGGCTTGTCGGGCCTGACGAACGACATGCGCGAGTTGGAGGAGGCCGCCAGTCGTGGACACGAGGGCGCCCGGCTTGCCGTGGAGATTTTCGTGTACCGTCTCGCCAAAACCATCGCTGGCATGGTCGCCCCGCTGGGCCGCCTGGACGGCCTGGTCTTCACAGGCGGCATCGGCGAGAACAGCGCCACGGTGCGGGGAGTGACCCTTGCCCGGCTCGGACTCCTCGGATTCAAGGTGGACGAGGCGACGAACGCGCGGGCGGTGCGCGGCCAGGGAGGCGTTATCACCACCGCTGACAGCGTCCCCGCCCTGGTGGTGAACACGAACGAGGAACTCATGATCGCCCGCGAGACGGCGCGGGTGCTGGAAGGAGTGCAGGCATGAAAACCCTCTTCGTCGCGCCCACCCGCAACGGTGTGGGCCTGAGCAGCACCGCGCTGGGCCTGACCCGTGCCTTAGAGAGGCAGGGCCTCAAGGTGGCCTTTCTCAAGCCCATCGCGCAGACGCACGAGACGGCGCCGGACGACTCGGTGCATTTCGCGCGCACGCTCGCACATGCGGTCACGCCCGACCCCATTCCCCTCGCGCAAGCCGAGGAGCAGCTCAGCCTGGGGCAGGAGGAGGACCTGATGGAGGGCGTGGTCGCCCTGGCACGGGAGGCGGCGGCCGGGATCACGGGCGGCGCGGACGTGCTCGTGGCCGAGGGCCTCGCGCTGAACGAGCGCAACGTGTACGCGGGGGCGCTGAACGCCAGCCTCGCGCGCAACCTGGAGGCGGACGTGGTCCTCGTCTCCAGCCTCGCCGGGGTGACGCCCGCCGCCCTGGCCGACGAGCTGGACATCGCCGCCCAGGCCTACCGCCGCTCGGACGACTCGGGACTGGCCGGGTACGTGCTGAACTTCGCCCCGCGCGAGCTGGACTTCGGCGGGCTGATGGCCGATCTGCGCGCCCACAGCCGCACTCTGGCGAGGGGTGAACTCCCCCTGCTGGGCGTGATCGCGCAATCCCCGGCCCTGACGGCGCCACGCACCCTCGACGTGGCCCGGCACCTGGGCGCCGAGGTGCTGAACGAGGGCGAGGCGACCCTGCGCCGGGTGACGAGTACCGTCGTCACCGCCCGCAGCGTGCCCAAGATGGCGGACCTCCTGGCCTCCGGCGCCCTCGTCGTGACGCCCGGCGACCGCGAGGACGTGGTGATGGCGGCGGCCCTCTCGCACCTCAGCGGCGTTCCGCTGGCGGGGCTGCTCTTCACCTCCGGCAGCGCCCCCGAGGACACCATCGAGAAGCTGTGCCGCGCCGCGCTGACGAGTTCACTGCCCGTGCTGCGGGTGGCGACGAACTCCTACAACACCGCCTCGGCCCTCTCGCGGATGGACCCCCGGGTGCCCCACGACGACCTGGAGCGGATGGAGCGCATCCTCGACTTCATCGCCGACCGGCTGGACACCTTCCCCCTGGGAGCGCGGCTCCGCACTCCCCAGCCCGAGGGCGAGCGCCGCCTGCCCCCCAGCGCCTTCCGTTACGAGCTGATTCAGAAGGCTCGCGCCGCGAACAAGCGCATCGTCCTTCCCGAGGGCGACGAGCCCCGCACGGTCAGGGCCGCCGTCCGCTGCATCGAGAAGGGCATCGCGCGTCCAGTCCTTCTCGCCAAACCGGACCGGGTGCGCCAGGTGGCCGAGGGGCAGGGCCTTACCCTCCCCGACGGGCTGGAGATCATCGACCCCGACGGCGTGCGGGCAAACTACGTCGCGCCGATGGTCGAACTTCGCAAGAGCAAGGGCCTGACGGCCCCGCAGGCCGAGGCTCAACTGGAGGACACCGTCGTGCTGGGCACCATGATGCTCGCGCTGGGCGAGGTGGACGGGTTGGTCTCAGGGGCCGTCCACACCACGGCGAACACCGTCCGGCCCGCCCTGCAACTCATCAAGACCGCTCCGGGCGTGGGGCTCGTCTCCTCCATCTTCTTCATGCTGCTGCCCGAGCAGGTCGTCGTGTACGGCGACGCGGCGATCAACCCCAACCCCAACGCCAAGGAACTCGCCGACATCGCCATCCAGTCGGCGGACAGTGCGAGGGCCTTCGGCATCCCGCCCCGGATCGCCATGCTGAGCTACTCGACGGGCGAGAGCGGCGCGGGCGAGGACGTGGAGAAGGTGCGGGTCGCCACCGGGCTCGTGCGCGAGCGCCGCCCCGACCTCCCGGTGGACGGGCCGCTGCAATACGACGCCGCCTCGGTCCTCAGCGTGGGCCTCCAGAAGGCGCCGGGCAGCCCGGTCGCGGGCCGAGCCACCGTCTTCATCTTCCCCGACCTGAACACCGGCAACACGACTTATAAGGCCGTGCAGCGTGCGGCGGGCGTGGTTGCCATCGGGCCGATGCTCCAGGGGCTGCGGAAGCCGGTGAACGACCTCTCGCGCGGGGCGCTGGTGGACGACATCGTGTACACGATCGCGCTGACGGCGATTCAGGCAACGCAGGCGCAGCCGGGGGCACCAGCAGCCGCAGGCTGACGGGAAACTCTACCCTCAGCGGTACACATCCGCCCGGCTCGGCGGCAACTCCACCCGGCCCTCCTCGTCGGGCTTGGCGAGGAGGCTCTGGTAGAGGTCGAGCTGGCCGCCCCGGAAACCGTTCACGCAGGCGGCGATATACAGGCGCCACAGCCGGAAGCGCTCCTCGCCGACCAGGGCGCGGGCCTTCTCCCCGTGGGCCTCCAGGTTGTCCGACCAGCACAGCAGCGTCCGGGCGTAGTGTTCGCGCAGGTTCTCCACGTCCCGCACCTCGAACCCTGCACCCTCGGCGTCCCGGAGGGTTTCCCACAGGGGCAGCAGTTCGCCATCGGGGAACACGTACTTCTGCACGAAGCCGCCCGCCGTGAGCGCCTGCACCCACTTCGGGAATTTGGGCGGCTGCACGCTCGCCCCGATGGCGTGATTCATCATCAGGCCGCCGGGCCTCAGGGCCTTGTAGGCCTCGTGAAAATAGGTGGGCATGTTGGCCCGGCCCACGTGCTCGGCCATGCCGACGCTGGTGATCTTGTCGAAACGCCCCGGCTCCTGGGCCACCACGTCGCGGTAGTCGCGCAATTCCAGCCGCACGAGGTGACCCAGCCCCGCCGCCTCCACCCGGGCGCGGCCCTCGCGGAGCTGCGCCTCCGAGAGGGTCACGCCCAGCACCTCCACCCCGTACTGTCCCGCGGCGTAGATCGCCAGGCCACCCCAGCCACAGCCAATGTCGAGCAGCCGCTCGCCGGGCTTCAGGCGCAGCTTGCGGCAGATGTGTTCGAGCTTGGCCGTCTGCGCCTGATCCAAGGTCTCGGTCCCCGCCGGGAAGTAGCCGCAGGAGTACACCATGCGCCGGTCCAGCCACAACCTGTAGAAGTCGTTGGAGAGGTCGTAGTGGTACGTGATCGCCTGCTGGTCGCGCTCGCGGCTGTGCGGCGTGCCGTCCAACCGGGCCTGAACCGGGCGCGGCGCGGGTCCCGCCTGGCTGCGGAGCCTCTGCACGTCGCGCAGGAGGCGCGCGACCCGTGCCGGGGTGAGTGGCGTGTCGAAGGCGGTGGTGAGCCCGGCAACCTCGCTGATGTCCCCCTCGATCTCGAAGTCGCCGCGCAGGTAGGCCTCGCCCACCGAGAGGTCGAGGGGAAAGCCCAGCATCCGGCCCAGCGAGTGCTCGCTGTTCAGCACCAGCCGTGCCGAGGCGGGCTGCACCGTGGCGGGCAGAACCGTCCCGTCCCAGAGCTGCACGTCAAAGGTCCGCCGCTGGGGGAGGGCGGCGTCCAGCACGTCCAGTGCCGCCGCGCGCAGTTCGGTGGGGGTGGGCGGTCGCCGGACCTGCTGGGCGGCCAGGGCGGCGGCGGTGAGTCCAGCGGCCCAGACGGCCCCCGTGGTCACGGGACGAGCGGAGCCTGACCGACCTTGCCGGGAAGAGGCAGACATGGTCCAGCTTAAGCTCTACCCAGGACCAGCGTCGCCAGCCATCTGTACAATTTCTTACAATTCGTACACTACCGTCTTCCCGCCCACCACAGCAGTCCGAGCCCAGCCAGCACGGCAATCAGGTCCGGCCCATAGGCGGCCAGGACGGGAGGCAGGGCGCCGTTCTCGCCCATCACCTTGAAGACGCTCCAGGTGGCGTAGTACGCGAAGCTCAGGAGGAGCGCCCACACCAGCCCCAGGTTCTGCCCGCTGCGGAAGGCGAACACCGCGAGGCTGACCACGAAAAAGGCCAGGGCGAGCGCGGCGAGCGGCTCGGCGAACTTGCGGTGCAGGGCGGTGAAGTCGCCGGGCGAGCGCACGTGCTGCTGGCGGTAGACGTTTGTCTTGGCCAGCAGGTCGCGCAGCGGCAGGTAGATGGGTTTCAGGGCCGCGTCCCCACCGTCGAAGCTCGCCTGCACGTCCTGCACGGGAAGGGTGCCGCGTTGGAAGGTCAGGACGGTGACGGGCCGGGCGTCCTGAAAGGTGACGCGCCGCCCGTCCTCCAGCTCCAGCACATTGCTGCCGGGCCTCAGGCGGCCCCGGCGGGCAGTGATGACCTCGCGCGGGGGCAGGCCCGCCTGCATGGTCACGATCCGCAGGTCGCGCAGCTCCCCACCGGGAAGCGCCTGCCCCACGCTGATCGCCCGGTTCAGGGCGTCGCGCAGCACCAGGCCCTGCCCGCCCTGCTGCTCCCCCAGCCCGATCACGCGTGGGTTGTCGAGCACGATCTCGCGCTGCACCCCCTGCACCTGCACCTTGGCGCGGGTGACGAGCAATTCATTCAGGGCGAAGGACGTGAGGGCCACCCCTGCGGCAAGGAGCAGCACCGGCCGGAAGAGCCGCGAGGCGGGCACCCCGCTCGCCAGCGCCGCCTTGATCTCGGAGTCGGCGGCCAGGCGCGAGAGGGCGAGCAGCGCGGCGAACATCAACGCGATGGGAAGCGCTTGGGTCAGCGCCTCGGGCACGTTGAGGGCGACCAGCCGGGCGACGAGCAGGGGATTGGCGCCCTTGGCGAGGAGCGGCGCAATGACCGCCTCCAGCAGCGCCAGCAGGAACAGCACGATCACGATCCCCAGCGCGCCCACCAGCGGCGGCAGAATCTCGGTGAGGACGTACCGCTCGAAGCGTTTCATCCTCATTCCAGCGTCAGAACGCACCCGGGGAGAGGGCCGGTTCGCCACCACCCTCACCGCAGCCTCCAGGCGAGCAGGCCCGCGACGAGCAGGAACACGAGGTTGGGCAGCCAGGCGGCGAGCGCAGGTGCCATCGCCCCTGCCCGAGCGAGCTGAGGCATGCTGATCCACAGGACGTAAAAGGACACCAGAAAGACCACCGTGGCCGCAAAGCCCGCCGCGCGGCTCCTCAGCAGCAGCCCGAGCGCTCCCGCTGCAAAGGCGAACACGACGGGCGTGAGGGGGTCTACATAGCGCCGGGTCAGCTCGAAGGTGTCCTGCCGCTGCTCCTGAGGGGTGCCCAGCTCGCTCGCCAGCCGCGCTTGCAACTCGGGCGTGCTGACCTGCTCGGCGGGCGGCGGTGGGGGCCGCAGGGTGTCGGTCTGGGGAAAGACCAGCGGGGCCGTCACCTGCCGGGGGTCCTGGCCCGGGCGGGTCACCCAGGCGTTGCGCACGGTCCAGGTCTTCTTCCCCGTGTCCCAGGTGCCCGACTGTGCCGTGATCGTCTCGCCGCCGCGCTCGATCAACACCCCGTCGAGCCGTGCCACGGCCCCGCCCCGGTCATTGCTCACCCGGCCCGCGTAGTACAGGGCGCCGGGCGGGGCATAGGTGTAGTTGTCCCGCGCGGGCGGGGGGGGCGTCGTCCTGAAGATCCCGTACCAGGCCTGATTCCAGCGGGCGGGCGCACCGGGCGCCACGTATCCGGCGTTGACAAAGGCGACCAGCCCGATCAGGACGAACGGCACGGCCAGCGGCCACACCAGCCGCAGGGGCGGCACCCCCCCGGCGAACATCGCCTTGAGTTCGCTGTCCCCCTGAAGCCGACCGAAGGTGAGCAGCACCGCGAAGGGCACCGCCAGCACCAACGACCGGTTGAGGAAGGTGGGGGACAACGCCAGAAACGCCTTGGCGGCCTGGAGCAGCGTGGCGTCGTAGCTCAGCAGGAAGCCCACCGTGGTGCTCAGGGCGTCGGTGAGTTGCAGGATCAGGAAGAGCGCCACGCCCGCCGCGTACCAGCGCAGCACCTCGCGCAGCACGTAGCGGATCAGCGTGATGGGCACGGGCGGCATTCTAGCGAGGGCGGATGAGATGCACAGGGGCAAACAAGGACCCCCGCCACCCGGAGGCGGAGGGGGTCAGGGGGCGAATTGTTAAGGAGCGAGCGGGAGCAACTGGGGTCATCTCCGAGGACGGGCTCACCCTCGCCCCTGGCGGGGGAGGGTCGGCGCCGGGCGCCGGGCAGAGGGGCTCCGCAGCTGGGATGCCCCCTCTTCCCGCGACCTCCTCACCCCGCCCGGGCCTGGCTCTCCCACAGGTGCCGCTCGCGCTGAGCGACCTCCTCGTGGAGCCTGAGGATGGCGGCGTTGCCCTGGGCGCCACGCTCGGCGATGGCGCGGGCGGTGGCGGTGTCGAGGTAGGCCAGGCGCAGCAGTTCCTCGCTCCGCAGGCCGTCGCGGGTCTGGCGCACCCCGCGCTCGCGGCGAATGGTGGCCGAGTCGGTGCCCAGCACGCTGCGGTTGCTGATGGAGCCGAGCTGACCATACACCCGCCCCTCGCCGCCGTGGCGGGCCACGGTGCTCATCAGGGTGCGGCGGGCGTCGGTGCTTTCCAACCGGGCGGCCAGCCAGCGCCGCGCCTCGGGGTCGGCGTTGCGCTCGGCGATCTGTGCGGCCAGGCGCACGTCCCCCGTCAGGGCGCGGGCGAGCAGCGTCTGAGCACGCTTGCGCCAGCGCCGGGCCTCCGGCGTATGCAGCGTGAAGGCCAGCCGGGTGAACTCGGCCGCGTCGAGGGTCGCCTCCGGCCCGATGCCGAAATCGCGCTCGGGGCTTTGCAGGTCGTGTTTGCGGGCGAAAGCGGCCCAGTCCTCGGGCATCGCCACGCCGAGAGTCGAGAGGGCGGTGGGCGCGTGCAGCAGCCCGTCCGCACTGGCGGGCAGGCGCTGGGCGCCGAATTCCAGGGTCACGGGAGCATTCTTCATGGGGCTATTGTAGCACGTTTTACGTCAAAAACATAATACTTCCGCCGTGACATTCAAGACTCTAGTTGCTTCCGGACAGCGCTGACAGGGCATACTCCTTAGGAAAGGGGTTCTTGCTTCATCTCCTAATTCTGTTGTAGGACAACAGGGCTTCCGGCTGCCCACGTGCCCCCCATTGCCGGGTCCGGCCTCGTAAATATCCCTTCACGCCCGTCTCGCCCGGACGACGATTTGGAGTGGGCATTGTGGCGGTATGACCAACGACGATTTGAAAAAGGGCTACGACCCCGCCAACACCTCGCCCGCCGAGGGGCAGAGCCGCGCCATTCCCGAGCAGGACCGGGGCAAGGACCCGGACATCGACCCCGCCGACAAGGACAGCGCCGAGGGAGACCGCGACGAGGTGGAGGACAGCGCCACCCCGGGCCGTGACTGAGCCGCTGTTCAGGCTTCCCGAGGGGGAGCGTCCCCTGAACTCGACCCGCCCGGAGGCGGAGCGGGCCGAACTTGTGCGTTGGATGTTCGACCGGCTGCGGGCCGAGTACGGCGAGCGGCCCATCTACGCCCGCCGCGAGGCGATGCACGAGCTGATCAGCACCATCCTCTCCCAGCGCACGACCCACGCCGACGAGGAGGCCGCCTACCAGGAACTCCTGACGCTGGGTGACTGGGACGCGATCATCGAGGCGCCGACCGAGGCGGTGGCGCACGCGATCCGGCGCAGCAACTACCCGGAGAGCAAGGCGCCGCGCATCCAGGCTACCCTGCGCGCCATCCGCGAGCAGCGGGGCGGGTACGACCTCGACTTCCTAGCGGAAATCCCCGTTGGGGAGGCGATGAAGTGGCTGACTAATCTGCCAGGCGTGGGCCTCAAGACCGCCTCGCTGGTGCTACTGTTCAACTTCGCCCGTCCGGTCTTCCCGGTGGATACCCACGTTCACCGGGTCAACACCCGCGTCGGCACGATTCCGCGCATGGGCGAGCAGGCGGCGCACCGCGCGCTGCTTAAATTGCTGCCGCCCGACCCACCCTACCTGTACGAGTTCCACGTCAACCTGCTGCGGCACGGGCAGAGGGTCTGCATCTGGACTCGCCCGAAATGCCCGGTGTGCGTTCTGCGCGAACGGTGCGACGCGCACGCGATCTACGGGAACAACGTGCCGAGCTTCGGGGACAAGCCGGGGAAGGGGTAGGCGGGCTTCGGAAGGGAGCAAGGGAAACGCTGTCCTGCTCAGCC
The DNA here is from genome assembly GCF_000381345.1 of Deinococcus apachensis DSM 19763. Lineage (NCBI taxonomy): Bacteria > Thermotogati > Deinococcota > Deinococci > Deinococcales > Deinococcaceae > Deinococcus > Deinococcus apachensis. The sequence continues at coordinate 32,737 of NZ_KB906412.1, forward strand.
GGAAGCGAAGCATCTCCCGCAGGGCGTCCCGAGACCGTTCACTCCGTTCAGGGTGACAACCTCAGGTTGAGGAGGAAGAGGCACCCGAGCCCTTAACCCCGCTCCCGCTCGCGCAGCACGAGTTGCACCAGCCCCAGCACGACGAGTTCGGCCTCCTCCGGGCGGACGGGACGCAACTCCTCGATCACGAAGCGGCGCGAGAAGACGCTGCGGCGTTTGCGGACCCGGAAGGCAGGCTGGCCTGCGGCATCCGTAACCGTGTAAGTCGGGTTCACAAAGTAGTCGAAGCCCGCCGCAATCAGGTCGCCGATGAAGGGAACGGCACCGATCACGCCCTCGATCACGCCCAGCCAGGGGTGGTCGTCGCGGATGGTGAATTCCAGGCGGCCATCCGGGCCGAGCAGTTCGTAGCTCGCCCCCCAGAGGGTTCGCAGACCCTGGGCTTGCAGGCCGCCAACTTCCGAACCATCCGCGCGGCGGATCAGGCGCCGCGCCCGCCAGTCGAGCGCCCCCGCCATCAGCCCCTGCGCCCGGATGCTGTGCGTCTGCACCCGCCGCGCCTCGTCGGCGTAGACGCGCACCTCGTCACGAATGCTGAGGAGCTTTTCCTTGACGACGGCGACGAGCTGCCCGTTCGCGTCGGTCACGCGCAGTTCGGTTTGGAGGCTGAGCCGGAATTCGAGCGTCAAGGGAAAGGTGGGGTTCACATCCCCGGGTACGGATTCAGGCGGGGGCCGGTTCCCAGAGGTCGAAGCGGGTGCCCGGGGTGACGCCCGCTCCCTGTGCCCAGACCTGCGCGGGTTGGGGTTTGCGGGCCTCGGGCTGCACGGTCGCCACCCGTACGGCGCCCTCACCGCAGGCGACGATCAGCCCCTCCGGGCCCACCCGCAGCACCTCGCCAGCCTGACCCTGACCGTCCGTCACGCTCAGGCCGAGGAGCTTGAGCCGGGCGCCGTTTAGAAAGGCCGTGGTCTGCGGCCAGGCCGCTACGCCCCGGTAACGGTTCACGACCGCCTGCGCCGTGTCGGTCCAGCGCACGAACCCGTCCTCCTTCACGAGCATGGGGGCATGGGTCGCCCTGGACTCGTCCTGCGGAATCGGCGTCAGGTGGGGCAGCCGCGACAGGGCCTCCACGATCAGCCGCGCGGCCTGGGCGCTCAGGATGTCGGCGAGTTCGATGCTCGTCCACTCGGGGGCGATGGGCAATTCCTCTTGCAGCAGGATCGGCCCGGTGTCCATGCCCACGTCCGTCTGCATGATGGTCGTGCCCGTGACCGCCTCGCCCCGGATTAAGGCCCACTGGATCGGCGCCGCGCCCCGGTAGGCGGGCAACAGGCTGGTGTGCGTGTTCAGAAAGCCGTGGGGCGGGACGGCGAGCAGGGAGGCGGGCAGAATCTTGCCATAGGCGCAGGTCACAGCCACATCCGCACCGCTCTCGCGCAACTTCGCCTCAAAGGGCGCGTTGCCCCGAAGTTTCTTCGGTTGCGCGAGAGGCAACTCCAGTTCAGCGGCGCGGGCGGCGACGGGGGGCGGCGTGAGCCTGAGTCCCCGCCCCACCGGCTTGTCCGGCTGCGCGACGACGAGGATGACCTCGAATCTCTCGCGGATCGCCTCCAGCACGGGCAGCGCGAAAGCGGGCGAGCCGAAAAAGGCGACGCGGGGGGCACTCAACCCTTGCGCTCCTGCCGGGCCTTTTCCGCAACCGCGAGGTCTTGCAGGAATTGCTTGGCCTGGCGCTGCATCGCGGCGAGTTCCTTGCGGTGGTCCTCCGTCACCTGCGGCGGCAGGCGGTCGAGGAAGAACACGCCGTCGAGGTGGTCCACCTCATGTTGGAAGACGCGGGCGAGGTAGTCGTCGGCCTCCAGCGTGCGCTCCTGCCCGTCGAGATCGGTGTAGCGCACCTGCACGGCGCGGGCGCGCGAGACGCCTTCCTCGTAGATGCCGGGGATGCTGAGGCAGCCCTCCTGGTAGGACCGGTCCTTCTTCTTGTCGATGACGGTGAGGACCGGGTTGAGCATCACGAACTCGCGCAGCACGCGGGACTTGAGGGGCTCGTCCTGGCCCTCCTGCTCCTCCTCGTCGTCCTCGTACTCGACGGCGACGAACATCCGCACGGGGAGGCCCACCTGTGGGGCCGCCAGGCCCACGCCGCGCGCCTCGAACATCGTTTCCAGCATGGTGTTCGCCACCTCACGCACCGTCTGGGGCTCATGGCCGGGGACGGTGAGGAGGTCGGTGGGCTGCACGGCCCGCGCCTTGCGGCGCAGCACAGGGTCGCCGTACAGGCGAATGGGGTAAATGCGGGGGGCCTCGGCCATATCCTCCCGTTTTATCAGAGGCCTGGCATAGGACGGGAGCATGGGCGCACCTTCGGGCAATCCCAGTCCATCCGCCGCCCGACCCACGGGCCAGGCGTCCCACTTTCCGCCCCGCTCCGCGCGGAAAAACTTCACACTCCAACGACAATTCTCAGAATGGGCATAATTCTTCCTCTCACGGCCTCCCCACCGTATCCGCCTAGGGTCAAAAATATGTCCATCCGTCCTGCCCTGCTCCTGAGTGCCGCGCTGCTGGCTGGCTCCGCCGCCGCTCAGACGACCACCACGACCGAGCCGCCTGCCCAGAATGCCCAGCCCCAACGGACCGCCGAGCAGGCCGCTGCCCAGGCCCGCGACCTGGCCGAGCAGGCCCGCCGCACCTACCCGCAGGGCAGCGCGAGCATCGACCAGACGCTGTGGAAGCAGGCCGCCGCCGCCGCGGAACAGGCCGTGGCGCTGGCCCCGGACAACGCCGAGTACCTGAGGCTCCGCGCCCAGATTTACACTGAGGTCGGCTTCTGGCGGCAGGCGGAACTCGCGTGGAACGCCTACTTCCGGGCAGCGCCCGCTCAGCCCGGCAGCGCCGAGGCCCGTCAGGCCGCCACCGCCCAGTACAACCTGGGCTACGCGGCGTACACGCGCAACCAGCCCGACCAGGCCGCGCGCTTCTTTGCCACCTGCCTGGACCTGGACGCCCAGAACGGGGACTGCGCGACCTGGGCTGCCCGCACGGCGTTGGAGGCCGGGAACTACGCGCAGGCGCAAACCCTTTACGCCCGTGCCCTGCAATTGAAACCCGGGGACAAGACGCTCACGTACTTCCAGGGCGTGGCGCAGCGGGCCAGCCAGTACGGCCCCGCCGCCACCCGCGCCTTCAGCCGCGCCTACGCCGACCTTGACGCAGGCCGCAAGACGCAGGCCCTCGCCGGATTCCAGGAGGCCGCCCGCACCGCCCCCAACTTCGCCGAGGCGTGGCGGGAGGCGGGCCGTCTGGCGCTGGAACTCGGGAACGCTCAGGCCGCCCGCGCAGCTTATGAGGGCGCCGTCGCCCTGCCCGGCGCCACCGAGGGCGACCGCTTCAACCTCGCGCTGGCGCGGGAGGGCGAGCAGTATGGGCTGGGCGCCGTGCGGGCGTTCCGCGCCGCCTACGCGAAGTACGCGGCGGGCGACAAGGCCGGGGCCGAGACGGGCTTCCTCGATGCCACCCGCCAGAATCCGCAGTACGCCAAGGCCTGGGCCTGGCTGGGCCGCACCCGCTACCAGGGCAAGAACTACACCGGGGCGGCGGAAGCCTACGGGCAGGCTGTCGGGCTCGACCCGAACGACAAGAGCAGCGCGTACTTCCTGCGGCTGGCGCAACAGGGCAAATAAGGGGGGTGAAGGTGGGGCGCGGTCACCGGGCCGCGCCCCACCCTCATGCGCCTTCACCCGTTCGTCAGCCTCAGCCCCTACGCTGAGACCATGCGCCGCGCCGCTCTCCTGCTGCCCCTGACCCTCGTCCTCGCCGCCTGCGGGTCGCGGGGCGTTCAGGCTCCCGACACCTACGACCTCAGCGGCACCATCGGCGGGGACTGGGGCGAGAATCCCAGGCTGCGGCTGGCGCTGGTAGGCACGGGCTTCCCGAACGTGCTCACGAACGACGGCAACCAGGCGCAGAACGTAGTGTCGGCGGGCACTGATACCTGGAACTTCGGCTTTGACCTGCCTAACACCCCCGCCGTGGCGGGCGTCTACCAGGTTGTCGTTTACAACGACGCGAACAACACGGGCACCTATGAGATCGGCGAGAGCTTCGCCCGCAACCGACAGTGGCTGATCTACAGCACCTTCGGCGGCGACATTCGCGCCGTGACCCTTCCCGGCAGCGGCGAGGAGGTGACGCCTGCCATGACCGTCAGCGCGGGCTGGAACCTCTACAACCGCAACTTCCCCCTGAGCGCCACGAACCCCAGCCCGGCCGGGAAGGTGACCGGGTACGACCTGAGCCGCTGAGACAGGCAGCCCCCGGAACGCCACCCTGACGGCGGCGTTCTTTTTTTGACCCTACAGATTCGCCTTGAAAAACACCACGCTGCGCCGCAGCGCCAGCCCCAGGTTGCGGCTGAGGTTGTGGTTGTCACCCTCGTAGCGGTAGGCCTCCACCCCTTGCCCGGCGGCGCGCAGGTCGGCGGCGAGGTCCTGCTGGAAGGCGTAGGGCACCTCCTCGTCGGCGGTGCCGTGGTGAAGCTGGATGGGGCGGCCGTTCAGGTCCCCCAGGGAGGCGTTCGGGCTCAGCATCCGCAGGTAACGGCGGTTCAGGGGGTCGAGGACGCGCTTCTCCTCGCCGGGTGGCCAGCCCCACTCGGTTGCCAGCACGTCGTAACTCGCCACCACGCCCGCCCACAGGGAGGCTGCCTTCAGGTCACGGTCCACCAGCATCGCCCGCAGGGAGAGCTGCCCGCCCATGCTGTGGCCCCACAGGCCCAGGCGCGCCCGGTTCACGCGGGGGTCGCGCTTGAGACTGGCGGCGGCGTTCAGCACGTCCACGGTGTAGCCGGGATCGTCGTACCCGCCGCGCGCCTGGCCCTCCGAGTCACCGTGGCCGCGGTAGTCGCTCTTGAGGGTGACGAACCCCGCCCGGGCCAAGGCGTCCTGGTAGGCCACGTAGCGCTCGGTGGTGCGGTACACGTTCGGCGGGATGTAGCCGTGGTTGAACACGATGGCGGGCCAGCCCCCCTCCGGCGGCGTACCGTTGGGGACGGTGAGCAGGCCGTAGATCGTGAGCCCGTCCGACTCGTAGCTCACGACTTGCCGGGAGTAGTTCACGCCGGGGCGCAGCGTCCGTATCACCGTCAACTTGCTGCCGGGGTATTCCCTCGCCCGCAGCGCCTGGATGCTGATGGGCTGCCGCGACACGAAAGCCCGGAGCGCCGCGTCCGTCACCTCGCCGAGGGATGTGGTGGGCATGGACTCGCCCGGCGTCCGCGTGGTGGGCGCCCCCGGTTCGTCCACCGGCTCCGTCCGCGCCGCCGTCCAGGGCAGCCGGAAGGGCAAGTTCTCCGGCTGCGTGAGGGCGACGTACCCCGCCCCCAGCACGAGCAGGAGCAGGGCGAACCGGACAAGCCGCCTCATGGGGAGTGTCCGGCCCTCCTCACAGCCGCTCCTTAAAGAACGCCACGCTGCGGGCGAGCGCTGTGTACAGGTTCCGGCTGAGGTTGTGGTTGTCGCCCGGGTAGACGTAGCTCTGGACGGACTTGCCTGCCTGCCGCATCTGTGCCACCAGTGAGGTGTGGAAGCTCACCGGCACGTCCTCGTCCGCCGTGCCGATGTGGAGCTGGAGGGGGCCGCCAAGGCTTCGCAGGTAGGCGTTGGCGCTGAGCTTGTTCCAGAAACTGGGGTTCTCCTCCGGGGTGCCGTACTTCTCGACCGCCTTCTTCCGCAGTTCCAGCACGCGGCGGGGAATGGACGGCGGCACCGGGCTGTTCCAGTCGTTCATCATCTGGTCGTAGTCGCCGACCACCCCGGCCCAGATCACGCCCGCCTTGATGGAGGGGTCAATCACCATCGCGCGCAGGGTCAGGAAGCCGCCCATCGAGTGCCCCCACATGCCGATGCGGGCCGGGTTCACGCGGGGGTCCTTTTTCAGGCTGGCGAGGGCGTTCATCACGTCAGTGGTGTAGCCGGGGGCGTAGTAGGCACCGAGCGCTTCCCCCTGGCTGCTCCCGTGCCCCCGGTAGTCGCTCTTGAGGGTCACGAAGCCCGCGCGGGCAAAGGCGTCCTGATAGGCAACGTACTTCTCCGTCGTGCGGTACACGTTCGGCGGGATGTAGCCATGGTTGAAGACGATGGCGGGCCAGCCTCCCTTCGGCGGCGTGCCGGACGGGACGGTCAGCAGCGCATTGATCCGCAGGCCGTCCGACAGGTAGCTCACCACGTAGCGGCGGTAGTTGCTCCCCGCGCGCAGGGTCTGCCGCACGGTCAGGGCGCTGCCGGGGTAGGCCTTCTCGCGGGCGGCGGGAATGCTCATCTGGGCGGCGTCCACCCTGGCAAGGGCGGCGGCCGACTGGGCGTGCGCGGGGGCCAGCCCCAGGAACAGGGCGGGGAGGAGGAGCGTGGCGTGCCTCATGCCTCAGGCTAGGAAGGTTGAGGGTGGGGGACGGGATGTTTGCCCACGATGGGAGGTGAGGGCTTAAGGGGTTGGGTGGGCTGCTCTGGCCTGGTTGGCCCCACTCCCCAGCCCTCCACCTTCAGAGGGGGCAGGGGAGCGGCACTGCGCTGGGCAAAGGGCTCGCCCGCGACGCCCGTGGCCGCTCCTCTCGGCGCGGAAGGTTTGATCTTGCTGCCCCTTAAGCTGCTCGCCCACCGTCTCGCTGCGTGAGCAAGGCGGGGCGAAGGCCGTGCGAGAGCGAGCCGATAGCAGGGATGAGCCGTCCACAAGAGACGGTTTTCAAAAGCTTTGGCGCTGTTCCTCCTCCCCCACAAGGGGGGAGGCTGGGCGGGGGGTGGCAAGCGTCAGCTTGCCCTCAACATCTTGGCTTCAACCACCTGTTCACCAATGCCTGCTCCGTAACCCTCCTCAGCCGGGCATCCCTTCCCCCTGCCCTACAGCCGCGCGTCCACCGGGTCGCTTTCCAGCGCCAGCACGCCCAGCACACACTCATGGACGCGGGCGGTCCCGGCACGGTCCACGAAGCGGGCCAGCGCCTCCAGCCCCAGGTGGAACTCGCGCAGGGCGCGGGCACGTTTGGCGCCGAGGGCACGGGTCCGCAGCCGGGCCAGGTGTTCGGGGCGGGTGTACTCCGGGCCGTAGATGATCCGCAGGTACTCGCGGCCCCGCACCTTGAGGGCGGGTTGCAGGCTGCACTTTTCCGGGTCGAGGAAGGCGAGCGGCTTGACGACCATGCCCTCCCCACCCGAGGCGGTGAGCGCCTCCCACCATGCGGTCGCCTCCGCCTCGCTGGCCGGGTCACTCAGGGTAACGACCCGGTGCGCGGTGCGGCCGAACAGGGCCGGGTCTGCGTCCGCCAGCCGCCCCAGCGTCTCCAGGTGCCAGAGATGGTCCCGGTCCGTGTGGACCCGCCCCTCCGAGGCGAGGAGGTGGAAGGGCAGGATTCGCACGTCGCCTGGCCCCTCGACCCGGCGCACATAGGTGCGGTACGCCTTCCGGTAGGCGCTCAGGTCGGCGGCGCGTTCGCGGGTCCGTTCCAGGAGACTGCCCAGGTCCATGTCCCGTCCAGCAGCCTTCTCCAGCGCCGCCACAGTAGCAGGCAGTACGGCATTCCCCGCCGCCCCGACCGCCGCGTACTGCCCACGAATGAGTTCCCCGGCCTTCAGGCTCCAGGGCAGGATCTCGGCGTCGAGGACGAGCCAGTCGGTGTCCAGCGTCTCCCACAGCCCGGCCGCAGTGACGGCGGCGCGGGCACGGGAGAGCACGTCGGCCTCCCAGTCAGGTTGAAAGAAGGGGCGCCCGGTCCGGGTATAGATGCAGCTGGTTCCGTCCTCCACGCCGAAGCGGGCGCGGGCCGCCGCCTCGTCCCTCGCCAGGACCAGGACGGCGCGGGAACCCATGTGCTTCTCCTCGCAGACCACCTTCGTAACGCCCTGACCTCGGAAGTAAGCGAAGGCCTCCGCCGGGTGTTCCAGCAGCCCCTCGCGCCCGCTCGTCTCCACCGGGCTCATCGTGGGCGGGAGGTACACGCACCAGCGCGGGTCTACCCCGAAGCGCGAGAAGGTCTCCACGGCAGCAGAACGCTCCCCCTCCTTGACGAGAATTCCGCCGAAGGTGCGTGTCTCGATCCGGCCCCCCCTCAGGAACTCGGCGAGGTCGAGTGTGTCGCCGTTCGGCTCGGGGGCAGCGGATTGGAGGGGTCGGGCGGGTACCGCGTACTGGGCATGGGCCGGAACACTCACGAGATCCATCTCGGGATACCGCAGGGCCGTCAGGGCACCCCCGAAGGCGCACCCGGTGTCGATGTTCAGCGTCCGGTTGACCCAGCGCGGCTGCGCGACGGGCGTGTGGCCGTACACCACGGTCGCCGCGCCCCGGTAGTCGGCGGTCCAGTCGCGCCGCACCGGCAGGCCCAGTTCGTCCTGACTGCCGTCCACATCGCCGTACAGAGCAAAGGAGCGCACCCGCCCCGACGCCCGCCCCTGATACCGCTCCGGCAGGCCCGCGTGCGCGACGACCACCCGTCCGCCGTCCAGCACGAGGTGGCTGACCAGTCCGTCAAGGAAGGCGCGCACCTCCGCCCGGAACTCCGGTCCCGCCGCATCCAGTTGCTCCAGCGTCCGGTCCAGGCCGTGCAGCGCCTGGACCGCCTTGCCGTCCAGTGCCCGCTTCAACTTCTCGTCGTGGTTGCCGGGGACGCACAGGGCGCCCGAGCGAACCATGTTGGTCACCAGCCGCAGCACGCCCGCGCTGTCGGGCCCCCGGTCCACCAGGTCGCCCACGAAGACGGCGGTGCGGCCGGGCGGAGGCGTTGCCATGTCCCCCTCCACCGTGTAGCCGAGCTTGACCAGCAGTTCCCGCAGCTCGTCCAGGCACCCGTGAACGTCCCCGATGAAGTCGAAGGGGCCGGTCAGTTCCTTGCGGTCGGTGTAGAGCGGCCAGCGCGAGATGCGGGCGCTATCCACCTCCGCCTCCGACCGCAGGACCCAGACGTGACGGAAGCCCTCCTTGCCCAGGCCGTGCAGGGTGCGGCGCAGTTCGGCAACCTGCCGCCCGATCACCTCGGGGCGGAAGTCGCGGTCGGGGCGGGCCGCGTGCCGGGCCTCCAGCACCGCGCGGGGCAGATCGAGCACGATGGCGACGGGCAACACGTCATGCGCCCGCGCGAGGTCCACCAGCCGACGCCGGTCCTCGGGGCGCACGCTCGTCGCGTCCACCACCGTCAGGCGCCCCCGCGCCAGCCTTTTGCCCGCCACAAAGAACAGGCTGTCGAAAGCGTACCCGGTCGCCTCCAGGCTGTTCTCGTCGTCACTGACCAGGGCGCGGAAGAAGTCGCTGCCCAGCACCTCGGTGGGGAGAAAGTGCCGGGCGGCGAAGCTGCTCTTGCCCGCCGACGACGCGCCCACGAGGGCGACAAGGGAGAGGTCGGGGAGCCGGATGTCGGTGGGGGGAAGGGTCATGACAGGCCTCAAGCGCCGATGCTCGCACACTCGGGCGGGGCAGGGATGGGCAGATTGGCGGAGCACCCGCCTACACTGCGCCCATGAACCGCACGGATCGCCTGCTCGCGCTGGTGCTGGAGTTGCGGGGGCGCGAGTGGGTGCCGGCGGAGACGCTGGCCCGGACCTTCGGGGTAAGCACGCGGACGATCTACCGGGACATCCTGGCGCTGAACGAGGCGGGCGTGCCGGTCGTGAGCGTGCCGGGCCGGGGTTACCAGTTGATGGAGGGGTATTTCCTGCCGCCCCTGCACTTCACCCCGCAGGAGGCCGTCATGCTGACGCTGGGAGTGGGGGCGGTCGGGAAGGCGTTCGACGCCGAGTATGCCGGTGCAGCCGAGAGTGCGGCGAAGAAGCTGCTCGCAGTTCTCCCGGGGGAGCGGCGGGCGGACGTGGAGCGGGTACGCAAGCATCTGCGGGTCATTCCCGGGGGTGGGGGGCGCGCCGACGAGACCCTGCGCCTCCTGCGCGGCGCGGTGCTGGACAACCGGGCGGTCAACTTCGCCTACCACAAGCCCCACGCCCCGCCGCAGCCCCGGCAGGTCTACCCCCTGGGGCTCGTCCACCTGCACGGGGTCTGGCTGCTCGTCGCCTTCGATCCTGAGAGGGGCGCCCAGCGAGCCTTTCGGCTCGACCGGATGGAGGAGGTGCGGGTCAGGGCGCAGACGTTCACCCGGGACCCGGCCTGGCGGATCGAGTACCGGCCGGAGCGCGAGGAACGGAACGTGACGGTCCAGCTCCTCTTCCCGCTGGAACGGGCACGGGCAGTTCAGGAGCGCCCCAACCTCTTCCAGACGGAAAGCCGGTGCACCACCCAGGGCGTGGAGGTCACGTTGCGGGTGCGGGACATCGGGGCGATCCTGGGCTGGGTGCTGTCCTGGGGCGGCGACGTGACGGTGCTGGAACCTGCGGAACTGCGCGAGCAGGTGCGGGCCGAGGCCAGGAGAATACTCGGCCACTCCTGACATAGGGGTGTCACGGCCCCGCCGCAGAGTGGGGCCATGAAAACGATCCTCGCTTTCGTGACGCTGCACACGCCCGACTACCCCGCCACCCGCGCCTACTTCGAGGGCGTGCTGGGCTTCGAGGTCACCGAGGAACGCCCCGGCGCGAACGCCTTTGTCTCCGCGAGTGGGGCGGGCCTGGCGATCCGGGCGGATGAGGGCTTGGCTCCACCCCTCGGCACCGGCGTCAGCGTCTATTTCATCGTGCCGCACCTGGACAGCTACCATGCCCAGCTTGTGGAGCGGGGGGCAGGCATGGTGGAGCCGCCACACGACATGCCGTTTGGCCGGACCTTCACCGTGCGGACGCCCGACGGTCACCGCCTCGGGTTCTACGAGGCCTGACCTTTTGACGGATGGGGCCGCAAAAGCTCCTGACATAGGGGTGTCACGGGCACCCGGCAGGCTGGAGGCAGGAGGATTCCAGATGAAAGCGAACCTGGATTTCGTGGCCCTGCACACCCGTGACCTGACCGCCGCCCGCGCTTACTACACCCGCACATTGGGCTTCGAGGTCGCGCAGGAGCGGCCCGGTGCGGTGGTGCTTGCCCACTCGGGCGGAGCGGAACTGGCCGTGAGGGAACCGCTCCCCGGCGTGGATACCACGCAGCCCTTCGGCGTCGGCGTCAGTGTCTGGCTGGGCGTGCCGGACGCCGAGGGCTACCATGCACAGGTCGTCGCGGCGGGCGCCCGGATCGTGCAAGCCCCCCAGGACGGCCCCTTCGGGCGGATGTTCACGCTGATCACGCCGGACGGCCACGCGCTGACCTTCCTTGAGGTCCGGCCATGACCCGCCTGCCCCTGACCCGCCCCTTCGAGTTCCGGCACACCCTCGCCTTCCTGAACGCCTTCCCCCCAGCCGCCCATGAACAGAGCACCCGCGGCGAGCTTCGCAAGGCCACCCGCCTGAACGGGCAGACCGTCGGGTTTACCGTTCGGGAGGATACAGAGGGGCTGACCTGCACCCTCCACCCGGAAGCCCCATTGAAGCCCGAGGAGGAAGCGGCCCTGCTGGAGCGGGTGGCTTTTTTCCTGGGCACCCGGGACGATCTGTGGCCCTTCTACGCGCTGGCCGAACGGGATGAGGTATTCCGGCCTGTCCTCAACGAGTTACGGGGCTTTCACCAGCCGAAGTTTCTGACGCCCTTCGAGGCGGCCTGCTGGGCCGTGATCGGTCAGCGCCTGCCCCTGCCTCAGGCGCGGAAGGTCAAACTCGCCCTGATGGTCCGCTCTGGAGGCGAGTGGAAGGGTTTGCCCGCCTTCCCCGAACCCGCCGACCTCGCGCACCTGACCGAAGCCGAGATTCTGGAGCTCCTGCCCAACCAGCGCAAGGCCCGCGCACTGGTGGAAGCCACGCGCGCCTTCGGAGGGGTCACCACCGCCGAACTCGTGAACCGACCCCACGAAGAGGTTCGGGGCTGGTTGCGCGGCATCTACGGCGTCGGGGAGTGGAGTGCGCTGTTTATCCTGGTGCGCGGGCTTGGGAGACTGGAAAACGTGCGCCCGAAAGCTGGAGAGAGCCCTTTCCTGAAGGAACTCCTGAAGGCCGCCCGCCCCGTCTACGGCGGCCTCACGCCGGACGAGCTGTGGCGCATCGCCGAGAGCTACGGAGACCAGCAGGGCCAGTGGGCGATCTACCTCAGAAGCCGCTCGGCGCTGACTCCTGGGGGCGCGAGGGCGGCGTGATTCCACCTCGAATGCCCCTGGTTTGAAGAATCCTCTTCGTTGAACCCCGAGTGCCTCCCGTGAACACGGCCATCTGCGTCACCGGCCCGTACTCGGCATGCACGTCCCCCACGTCCTCGTACCGCACCGCGTAACCGTACTCCGCCCCCGCCGCGTCCGCCCAGGCCCGGAACTCGGCGCGTGTCCACTCGAAGCGGTGGTCAGCGTGTCTCAGGCCTGCGTCCTCCCCACCGTGCTTCTCGGAAAACACGGCGTTGTACTCGCGGTTGGGGGTGGTGACGACGACAGTGCGCGGCTGTGCGTCCCCGAACACGTTCTCGGTCAGGACATTCAAGCGGTGCGGCTCCAAATGCTCGATCACCTCCACCAGCGCGGCGGCATCGAAGCCCCGCAGGCGCGAGTCGCGGTAGGCGAGGCTGCCGTGGAGCAGGCACACACGCTGAGCAAGTTCAGGCCGTTCCCGGAGATGCAACCGCTCAGCCGCGATCTTTAGGGCGCGGGCGCTCACGTCCACCCCGACGAGTTCCCGGAACTGGGGCACGGGGATCAGGCGGCGTAGCAGTTTCCCCTCCCCGCAGCCCAGGTCCAGCACATGGGCGGCACCGCTGGCCTCCAGCACTTCCGCCACCCGGTCGAGGCGGGCGTCGTGCAGGCGGGGGCGGGGATCAGGCGGGGTGTCCTCAGTCTCCCCCGGGTCGGGGCCAAACGCCGCCTCGGCCTGCCGCACCAGCTCGCGGAAACGCAGGAACCGCCCGGTGATGAGGTCACGCTCGGGGTGGGTCTCCAGCCAGCCCGCGCCGTGGCGCAGCAGCTTGTCCACCTCCGCCTCGCCCAGGTAGTAGTGCTTGCGGCCATCCAGGACGGGCAGCAGCACGTACAGGTGTGTCAGCAGGTCGCGGAGCAAGGCGGTACCCGACACCCGCAGCCGGACGTAGGGCCGCTCGCCCCACTCGGGAAACAACGGGTCGAGGGGGATGGGCTCGACCTCCACCGTGTAGCCGAGGGGACCGAAGAGCCGGGTGGGCAGGTCAGCAGGACCCCGCGCGACCACGCACGGCAGTTCCGCGACGAGGGGAATGGGCGTCCCCACAAGTTCAGGACGGTCCTTGCTGCGCCCCGTCATCGCCGTGCCGAAAGCGTCGCGCAGGGCGACCGCCAGAAAGGAGCCTGCCGCGTAGGGCCGGTCGTTCACGTAGGGCTCCAGCGGAGTCCCCTCCCCGGCCCGCGTGTGCCGCGAGAGGGCGACCGGGTCCACCTCCAGCAGCAGGGCCGCCGTGCAGGTCTCGGGGGTGGCCTCCGGGTAGAAGACGGCCGCGCGCCCGAAGGGCAACTCGCGTTCCAGCACGCGCTCCGGGTGCTTGTGCAACAGGAAGCCCAGGTCGGTGGCGGGCCGGTGGGTGGTCGTCAGCGTGAGGAGCATCCTGCCCGGCAGGCTAGCGCCGCCCCGCGTCGCGGGCGTCCGCAAGGTGGCGGAGGAAGAGCCCACCTGCCGTTACAGTGCGGCCATGTCCTCGCTGTGGCAGCGTCCGGCCCTCGACCTCCTCCTGGCGACCGCAAGCCGCGCCCCGACGCCCGGGGGCGGCTCCACCGCGGCGGTCACGGCGGCCTTCGGGACGGCGCTGCTGGAGATGGCCCTGCGAATCACGTCGAAGAAAAACGGGCAGGAGGGGGAGTTGGCGACCATGCTGGACGCCCTCACCCGGCTGCGGGAGCGGCTTCAGGCCCTCGCGGACGAGGACGTGCGGGCCTTCGGGGAGTACGTCCGGGCGGCGCGGCTGCCGGAGGGACCTGAACGGGAGGAGGCGCTGGGGGCGGCGGGAGGGGCTTCTCTGGAAGTTCCGCTGGAGGTGGCGCGGACCGTGAGGCAGACGCTGGAATACGCCCCCCGCCTCCCCACCTGGGTCCACGCGGAGGTGACGAGCGACGCGGGGGCGGGGGCCGCCATCCTGGAAGGCGCCCTGCACGCCGCGCTCCTGACGGTCGAGATCAACCTGCCGCATATGGCGGAGGAGGACCGCGGCGCGTTGAAAGCCGAGCGGGACCGCTTGCAGGCACGGGGCACGGAGCTTGCCGCCGAGACACGGCGGCTCACATATGAACGCCTGCGGGACCGGGAATAGGCCCCGCCCCGTCCCCAACCCGTACAATCGGCCCTGATGCTCTGGACCCGTCCCCTGGTGATGCTGCGGCTGCTCGCGCTGCTGCTCACGAGCGAACTTGTCCGCACCGGATTCGTCGTGTCGGCGCTCCCCCTGGCCGGGCCAGGCCTGGGCCTGGGCGCGGCGGTGATCGGCGCCATGGTGGGCGGGCACTACCTGGCCGACGCGCTGGCGAAGGGGCCGGTGGGCCTGGTCACCGAGCGCTGGGGGCTGGGCCGCGTGCTGACCCTCGGGGCAGTGCTGGGGCTGGGCGTCGTGCTGGGCACTCGGCTGGCCCCCTCACCCCTCTGGGGAGTGCTGGGGTGCGCCACCTGGGGCGTGGCCTACGCGGCCCTGTGGCCCGGCGTGATGAGCGCGTCGCAGGTCTTCGCCCGGCCCGGGCGCACCGCGCGGGCCCTCGCCGCCTCCAGCCTGAGTGTGGCGCCCGCCATCCTGGGTGGCGCGCTGGGGGTCGGTCCGCTGATGCAGGCGCATCCGGACGCCGCGTGGATGCTGCTCGCCGGGGCTCAGGGCATGGCGCTGCTCCTCGCGCTGAGCCTGCTGGGGCTACGGCTGCCCCACTCGGCCCTGACGGGCGGAAACGTGTGGCGCGGCTGGTCGCGGGTCGCCGTGCTGCTGCCTGCCGCGTTTGCCCAGACGCTCGCGCCGGGGCTGCTCGTCACGGTGTTCTACCCGCTGCTGGCCCGTCTGGGGCTGGGCCTGGGCGACCTGATCGGGCCGGGACTGCTCGCGCTCGCCCTGTTCGGCCTGTGTCTGTGGGTGACGGGGCGCCTGGCGGACCGTGCCCACCCGCGCCGGGCCCTCGCCCCCGGTCTGCTGGGATTGGCGCTGACCTTCGCGCTGGCGGCCCTCCCCGGCATGGAGAACCGGCTGTGGCTCCTCGCGCCGCTGCTGGGCCTCAGCTACGGGGCCTTTGTCGCCGGGTGGAACGGGCTGGTGGGCCGGATTCTGCCCGAATCGCACCGCGCCGCCGCCTGGGGCACCGTGATGGCGGTCGAGGCGCTGGGCTACGCGGTCGGCCCGGTCCTAGGCGGGGTCGCCTGGGCCAGCTTCGGCCCGGCGGGGGTCTTCACCCTGGGGGCGGCGGTGTTCCTCCTCACCGAGGGGTACTACCTGCTGCCGGGGCGCTCGTTGACCCGCCCCGTCCCCCGCGCCGAGGGCGAGGCGGGGTAACGAGCTTCCTTCACAGCCGCTCGGGGTCCACGAGCAGGGGGGCCTCCGTCTCGAAGGCCTCAGCATAGCGCACCCGGGCCAGAGTCCCCCAGTAGGTCAGGCGGCCCCTGCGGCGCTCAATGATCTCCGGTGTGACCGTCTCGGAGATGTACTCGCCGGTGAACTGGCTGGTGTGGGCGCGGATCGCGGCCTCCCAGTCGGCGATCACAGCGCCCACGTCGACGAGCAGGTTGGCCGGGATGTCCGCGTTCCCCTGATACAGCAGCACCTGGGAGACGCGGTGGGGCTCGCCCCCCACGTCGGCCTTGCGGAGCGCGGCGAGGTGCAGCGCCCGCTTGGCGAGGTGGTAGGTGCCGAAGTGGTCGGGGTGGCGGTCGAGGTGGTGCGGCACGACCAGGACCCGTGGACGCACGGCCCGCAGCACGGTCGCCAGCGCCGCCGCTCCCTCCGGGGTGTCTGCCAGGCCACCGTCCGGCAGCCCCAGTTGCCCGCGCCAGGCCAGACCCATGATCCGCGCCGCCGCCACGCACTCGGCCTCGCGCTCCTCGGGGGTGCCCTGGGTGCCCCGCTCACCGCGCGACATCTCCAGCACGCCAACGGCCCGGCCCGCCCGAGCGAGACGAATCAGCGTTCCCCCGGCACCGATCTCCGCGTCGTCGGGGTGTGGGGCGAGACACAGCCAGTCGAGGGGCTGCACGGTGCCGTGGACAGTACGCCAACTTTCGGTCATGGGGCGCAGGATAGGGTCGAATCGACCGGGTGAGGGCAATAAAAAAGCCGCCCTCTCAGACGGTGATGTTGAAAATATAGCGTGGAATACAGGGGAAGTCAAATTATGCAGGCCGATTTCAGGAGAAGCCCTCTGGTGGGGCGGAAAAACTCCCGGGGCAGGAGGATCATTCGTGCAAACCCGCAGCCTCGGCACCCAGGAGGTGCAGCAAGCCCGTCTCGCGCAGACCTTCGACCCCCACGTCGCCCCCCTCAACCGCTGGGCCGAGGAGCAGCGCTCGGCGAGCGGGCACTGGCTGCCCTTCTTCGACCCCGCAGACGGCGGCGTGATGGCGCGGGTCCTGCTCCTCCTCGAATCGCCCGGCCCGGTCGTCAGCCGCACCCGCTTCGTCTCGATGGACAACCCCGACGGCACGGCGGAGAACCTGCGCTGCCTGCTGCATCTCTCGGGCCTGCGGCGGCGGGAGGTGACGATGTGGAACGTCGTGCCATGGCAGATGAGCGAGAACGGTGTCGTGACCCCCCGGCCAGGGCAGTACGCCGAGGCCGCTTCCCTAACCCGGCACCTCCTCTCGATGCTGGCGGACCTCCAGGTCGTCGTCCTCGTCGGCCGCCATGCGGAGCGGGCGTGGCCGCTGGTGGGTTCAGCCCTCCCCTCCCTCGCCTGCCCGCACCCGAGCCCGCAGAACTTCGTCTCCCGGCGGGACTCCGCCGTGCTGGCGTTGAGTGCCCTGGTTGAAGCTCGGAAAATGATATCGGGCAAGGAAAAAGGGGCCACCCTCATTCCCGAGGAGTAGCCCTTGAACCCCCTCGCCTCAGCTATGGGTCATGTCCAGCGGCACGACCCACTGATTGAACTCGTCCTCGGTCACGTGGCCCAGCGCGAGCGCCGCTTCCTTCAAGCTGGTGCCCTCCTTGTGCGCTTTCTTGGCGATGGCAGCGGCCTTGTCGTAGCCGATGTGGCGGTTGAGCGCCGTCACCTGCATCAGGTTCTTGTCGAGGTTCTCCCTGATCCGCGCCTCGTTCGGCTCGATGCCCACCGCGCAGTTGTCGTTGAAGGCGAGGGAGGCGTCCGAGATGAGGCGAATGCTTTCCAGCACGGCGTGGACCATCACCGGCTTGAACACGTTGAGCTGGAAGTTGCCCTGGGAGCCCGCGAAGGCGACCGTCGCGTCGTTGCCGAAGACGCGCGTGGTGACCATCGTCATCGCCTCCGACTGGGTGGGGTTCACCTTGCCGGGCATGATGGAGGAGCCGGGCTCGTTCTCGGGGATGACGATCTCGCCAATGCCGTTGCGGGGGCCGGAGGCGAGCCAGCGCACGTCGTTCGCCATCTTCATCAGCGCGCCGCTCAGGGTCCGCAGGGCCGCCGAGGTCTGCACGAGGGCGTCGTGGGCCGAGAGGGCGGCGAACTTGTTCTCGGCGGAGCGGAAGGGAAAGCCGGTCTCGTCGGCGAACTTCTGGGCGGCGAGGTCGCCGAACCCCGGGTGGGCGTTCAGGCCGGTGCCGACCGCCGTGCCCCCGATGGCGAGGTCGTAGAGGCCCTGCTCGGCGTGCTTCACTTCCGAGAGCGCGTAGTCAAGTTGTGCTACCCAGCCGCCGATCTCCTGCCCCAGCGTGATGGGCGTGGCGTCTTGCAGGTGGGTGCGGCCCACCTTCACGAGGTCCCTGTACTGCTCCGCCTTGCTCGCCAACGTATCCCGCAGCCTCCCCACACTGCCGTACAGCCGCTCGTTCAACTCCAGCACGACGGCGATGTGCATGGCGGTCGGGAAGGTGTCGTTGCTGCTCTGACCACGGTTCACGTGGTCGTTGGGGTGGACGGGCTTCTTGCTCCCCATCTCGCCGCCCGCAAGTTCGATGGCGCGGTTGGAGATGACCTCGTTCGCGTTCATGTTGCTCTGGGTGCCCGAGCCCGTCTGGAACACGACGAGGGGGAAGTGGTCGTCCAGCCGCCCGGCGATCACCTCGTCGGCGGCCCGCACGATCAGGTCGGCGATGTCCCCTGGCAGTTCGCCGAGTTCCGCGTTCGCCTGCGCCGCGCCCTTTTTCAGGATACCCAGCGCGCGGATGATCGGGCGGCCCCACACGAAGGTGTCGCGCCCGATGGGAAAGTTGTGGATGCTCCGCTCGGTCTGCGCGCCCCAGTAACGGTCGGCGGCGACCTGAAGCTGGCCCATCGTGTCGGACTCGGTACGGGTCTGGGGGGAGGTGGTCTGGGTCATGCCCTGAGTCTAATCGGCGGCGGTGGTCACTTCCCGGGGAACGGCGGCGGAGGTGTGCAGGTCCGGCGCCACCCGTTCCGACAGCGCCACCAGCGTCCAGGCGAACGCGCCACAGAGCATCAGGACCGAGGCCACCCCGAACCACAGGGGCAGGGCCACGCGGTCAAGCAGCGGCGAGAGCAGAAGGAGACTCAGGGGCATCCCCAGGGTGGACACCGTGCCCAGCACGCTGAAGACGCGGCCCAGGTACTCGGCGGGCACCATCCGCTGCATCAGGGTGTTCAGCGGCGTGTTCAGCATGCCGAAGCCGAACCCCAGGATGACCGAGCAGGCCAGGAGCACGGGCACGGTGGGCCGCAACCACATCACCCCGTAGATCAGGGCGGTCAGCGCCAGCCCGGCGGCGGTCGCGCGGCGGGGCGGCAGGCGGTTCCCCAGCACGGCAATGAGGGCGCCCGAAAGGAGCATTCCCCCGCTCTCCAGCGCGAGGAAGAGGCCGTAGCCCTTCGCGCCCGCCCCCAGCGTCTCCATCAACTTCGGCGTGACGACTGTGACCGGGGCGAGGGTGGCGTTCAGCACCAGGCCGATGAAGGGCACGAGGGTCAACACCTTTGATCGGCGCATCAGCCGCAGGCCGCTGACCACGTCCATGAGCACTCCGGGACGGGGCCCGCCCGGCTGGGGTCGCCCCGGCAGCCGCACGGCCAGCAGCAGGGCCGCCATCACGAAGAAGCTCACGCCGTCGAGCACAATGGCGACGGGCGGTGAGAAGACCGAGACGAGCCAGCCGCCAGCGAGGGTGCCCACCAGCCACGCTCCCTGCCCCACCCCGCCCAGCAGGCCGTTCGCCCGGGCAAGTTCGGCGGTCGGCACGAGGCCGGGAACGGCAGCGCTTGACGCCGGGTTGGCGAAGATGCCCGCAAAGCCGGTCAGGAGGGCCGCCCCATTGACCACCCACAGCGGCACCTCACCCCACAAGAGCGCCAACCCGCCGACGAGCACCTGCAACACGCCACGCGCCACGTCCGCCCCGATCAGGGGAAGCTTGAGGTTCACCCGGTCCACCAGCGCCCCGGCAAAGGGCATCAGCAGGTTGGGGGCCAGCGCGCAGGCGAGCGTGAGGGCCATCTGCCCCGCCGAGCCTGTCTGGTGCAGCACCAGGAAGCTCAGGGCGATGCTGGCGAGCGCCGAGCCGAGTTGGGACTGTCCCGAGGCGATCAACCACAGGATGAAACTGCGGTTCCAGAGGGTCTGCGGCGTCATAGTCCGAGTATGGGGAGGGGCTTCTCGAAGAGATATACGCCCTTTGGAGTAGGAGGGCCTAAGCTGATCCCATGCCTGATGAGCCGGTGAGGGTGGCGAACAGCGCGCAGGCCGCCCTGCTGCTGGACGTGGGACTGCGCCCTCTGCTGGACCTGCTGATGCGGGCGCCCCATTCAGTGGGTGAGGTGGCAGCGAAGCTGGCGCTGAACATCCAGCGCGCCCACTACATCGTCGGCAAGCTGGAACGGGCGGGCGTGGCGGAAGTCGTGGAGGTTCGGGCAAGAGCTGGCCGCGCGATCAGGTGTTACGCCGTCCCGCCCCGCTGGTTCATCCCCTACGAGACGACGGGGGCTGAGACGCTGGAGGCGTTCATGGGCGCACAGATTCTCCCCCGCATGGAACGGTTCACCAGGCTGAGCGTGGGCCTTCTGCGCGAACTTGGCGACCACTGGGGCTTCTGGCTGGAACAGGGGGAGGAGGGGAGCAGCCTCAGCATGGGAACGCCCAACCGCAGAGGCTACGAACTCTTCGCCGGGGAGGAACCCTTTCTCCTGAACATCACGGGCCTTCGCCTGACAGGCGAGCAGGCGAGCGACCTTAAACGGCGGCTTGAATCGGTTGTGGAAGAGTTCCAGGCGCAGGACAACCCGCAGGCCCCCACCTACACCGTTGCCCTGATGCTCGCGCGCGGCGACGTGGGCTAAAGCGCCCTCACGACTCGCCTCACCGTCCGCTTTGCGTCTGGCTGACACAATGCTCCCCATGAGTCGAATGTTTGACGTCGCCATCGTTGGGGCGGGTCCGGTGGGCCTCGCCGCCGCCATCGCCTGCAAGCGGGCGGGCCTGAGCTATGTGGTGCTGGAAAAAGGGTGCGTGGTGAACGCGATCTTTGAGTACCCGACGTACATGACCTTTTTCACCACCGCCCCGGAATTGGAAATCGGCAATCACCCGATGGTGACGGGCCACGACAAGCCCGACCGCCGCGACGCGCTGATGTACTACCGCCTGATAACCCAGCGCGAGGACCTCAACGTGCGACTCTACACCGAGGTGAAGCGGGTTCACCAGGCCCCGGCGGGCTTCACGTTGGAGGTGGAGGCGCAGGACGGCACCCCGGGCGTGGTCGAGGCGCGGCGGGTGGTCGTGGCGACTGGATACTACGACAATCCCGTTCATCTGGGCATTCCCGGCGAGGACAGCCCGAACGTCAGCCACTACTACACCGAGGCGCACCCCTTCCTGGGGCTGAACGTCACCGTGATCGGCGCGGGCAACTCGGCCGCCGACGCGGCCCTGGACCTGTGGCGCGGTGGGGCGAATGTGACGATGGTCGTGCGAGCGCCCGAGCTGAAGTCCACGATCAAATACTGGGTGCGGCCCGATCTGGAGAACCGCATCAAGGAGGGCAGCATCTCCGCGCACTTCAACTCGCAGGTGGTGGAGATCCACCCCGAACACGTCCTCGTGCAGCGGGCGGATGGGACGACCTGGGAGCTGCCCACCCACTTCACCTTCGCGTTGACGGGGTATCGCCCCGACCTCTCCTTCCTGGAGGGGCTCGACCTTGCCGCGCAGCCCGACGAGTGCCTGGTATTGGACGAGCACTATCAGAGCAGCGTGCCGGGCCTCTTCGTGGTGGGGTCGGCGGGCTTCGCGGGCCGAACGAATCAGGTGTTCATCGAGAATGGGCGGCATCACGCCGTGGCGGCGGTGGCGGAGATTGAGCGGCAACTGACGGATGTGCGCGAGCTGGCCCCTCTCCCCTCCCCTACCCGGTGAAGAACCGTCATCTTCCCGGAAAGAGAGCGTGGAATACTGCCCGCATGGCCTCATCCCGCAAGAGAACCGCCCTGCTGCTGAGCGCGCTGCTGGGGACGGCGCTCGCCCAGGTCGAGATCCCGGCCCTACCCCTTCCCCCACAGGTGCCCACGCCCGGCCCGGCCCCTGCGCCGGAGCCCGAGCCCGTTCCGGCCCCGCCCCCTCAGCCGGAGCCCGAGCCCGCTCCCCCGCCGGTCGAGACGCCTGCTCCCGCCCCGGTCCCTCCCAAGGAGACGCCTGCTCCCGCCCCGGTCCCTCCCAAGGAGACGCCCGCTCCCGCGCCGCAAAAGCCCGTCACTCCACCTCCTTCGGCCAAACCCGTTAAGACGGCCCCCCTGCCCCTCCTCATCACGGTACAGGCGAACTGGCCCGCGTTGGTGGACGGCAAGAAGACGATGGTCCCCTTCTCGCAGACCCTGACCCTGGCGGGCGAGCGGGCCGCGCAACTCCGGCAGCGCGGCGTCATCACGGCGAGCCTGGACGCCGACCTGAAGAAATTCCTGGCGAGCCTGCCGCGGGAGGCGCAGGACGCCCGCTTCGAGAACCGCTGGGAAGAAGGCTGGGCCGTCGTGCAACGCAATGGCCTGAAGGTGGACGAGGCGAAGACGCGGGCGAACATCCTCGCTGCCCTGAAAAACCCCAAGGGGGTCAAGGCCGCCGTCGTCGTGACGGGGCAGGTCGCGCCGAAGCGCACGCTGGACTTCTTCCTCTCGCGGGGCATCACCGAACACCTGGGCACGGGCGAGACGAATTACTACGGCAGCAGCGCGGCCCGAATGACGAATATCCACGTGGGCACCCGCAACTTCCAGGACCGGCTGTTCACGGGCAAGACCTTCTCCTTCAACCAGTTCATCGGCCCGGTCACCACCCGCGCGGGGTATGTGGTGGGGCTGGTGATCGCCGGGGAGCGCACGGCAAACGGCGTGGGCGGGGGCATCTGCCAGGTCAGCACGACTGCGTTCCGGGCCCTGTATGGGGCAGGCCTGCCCGTCGCCGAACGGCGCAACCACTCCTACCAGGTGCATTACTACGACCCGCAGGGCTTGGACGCCACCATCTTCCAGCCCTCCCAGGACCTGAAGTTCGCCAACGACACCGGGGGCGCCCTGTGGTTCCAGGCCGACTGGAACGACGAGGAGGCCCGGCTGAGCATCAGCGTGTTCGGCAAGGCGCGGAACTTCACGGTGGAGTTGGACGAGCCGAAGACGCTCAGCACCAAGCCCTCCCCCGCCGACCGGGTCATCCGGGACACGAGCCTTCCCGCCGGGCAGCGCAAGCAGGTGGACTGGGCGGCTCCCGGCGCGGTGATCGAGGTCACCCGGCGCTTCGTGCGGGACGGCAAGACCTTTAAACAGGACACGTTGAAGAGCAGTTACCGTCCCTGGCCGAACATCTTCCTGGTCGGCACACGGGGGTGACCGTCAAAGGGAAAGGGGGAGTCGATGTGACTCCCCCTTTCCCCTTTGCCCTACTCCTCGCCCGCGTAGCCCAGCAGGTCGAGGATGCGGTCGAGTTCCTCTCGGGAGGCGTAGTTCAGTTCCACCCGGCCCTTGTCCTCGCCCGTGATGCGGACCCTCGTGCCCGTCCGGCGGCTGAGGTCGAGCTCGACCTGCCGGTAGGGGCGGGGCGGGTTGACCGGGATGGGTGCGGCGGTGCGGGCCTCGCGCCTCAGGGCCTCGGCCTCGCGGACGTTGAGGCGGCGGGTGCGAATCTGGTCGAGCGCCCAGGCACGGTCCCCCTCCGGCTGCGCGAGGATGGCGCGGGCGTGCCCGGCACTGATCTCCCCGTGTTCCAGCGCCCGGAGCGCGGGCTCCGGCAGGGTGAGGAGCCGCAGAGCGTTGGAGATGGTGCTGCGGCCCTTGCCGACCGCCTGCGCCACGCCCTCCTGGTTGAGCCCCTGGTCGAGGAGCGCCTGGTAGGCCCGCGCCTCCTCCAGCGGCCCCAGGTCCTCGCGCTGGAGGTTCTCGATGATGGCTATTTCCAGCGCCTCACGGTCGGCGAGGTCGCGGATGAGGGCGGGCACCTCAGTCAGGCCCGCGAGTTGCGCGGCCCGCCAGCGCCTCTCCCCAGCCACAATCTCGAAGTCCTCGCCGCGTGGGCGCACGAGGAGGGGTTGCAGCACCCCCTTCTCGCGAATGCTCTGGGCGAGTTCGGCCAGCCCCTCCGGCTCGAAGACCTGCCGGGGCTGATAGGCGGCCTGCACGATGCGTGTCACCTGAATGGACTGGATGGCCGGACCCGCCGGGGCCTCTGCCGACTGCGGGCGGCTGAGCAGGGCGTCCAGCCCGCGCCCCAGGCTAGATTTTTTCGACACGCTGCATTACCTCCTCGCTCAGGCGCTTGTACGCCGCCGCGCCGCTCGACAGGGGCGCGAAGGCGTTGATGGGCTTGGCGAAGCTGGGCGCCTCGGACAGCCGGACGTTGCGCGGCACCACCGACCAGAACACCAGTTCCCCAAAATGCTGCCGCACCATCGTCTCGACCTCCTGCGCCAGGTTCGTCCGCCCGTCGAACATCGTGATCGCCACGCCGAGGACCTTCAGCCGAGGATTGAGACCGCCCTGCACCCGCTCCACCGTCTCCATCAGCCCGGCCAGGCCCTCCAGGGCGTAGTACTCGGCCTGGAGCGGGATTAGCAGGGCGTCCGAGGCGGCCAGGACATTCACAGTCAGTGGCCCCAGACTTGGGGGGGCGTCGATCAGGACGATGTCGTACCCCTGCACGCTGGCGAGCAGCCGGGCGAGGGCGTCCGGATCGTCGGCGAGTTCCACACCCGCCCCGGCAAGATCGGGGGTGGCGGGCAACACGTCCAGTCCGGATTGCGAGGTGGGCTGCACGAACTCGGCCACCCGGCCCGGCTCACCCAGCGCCTCGTAGAGCCCCTGCCCCGCGCCGCGCAGGCCCAGGCCGCTGGTGGCGTTCGCCTGGGGATCCATGTCGATGAGGAGCACCCGGCGTCCCCCCGCCGCCAGGTACGCGGCGAGGTTGATGGCGGTCGTCGTCTTCCCCACCCCGCCCTTCTGATTCACGACTCCGAGGGTCTTCACGTCGTCCGCCAGAATAACGGCTTGCGGTTGGGAACGCCCTCCCGACGGGGGTAACGGTCGGGGGTGGGGCCGGTCTTCTCGACCACGATCAGGGTGCGGGCATCCCCAGCAACCGGCAGCGTGAAGGGTTCCACGCTCCTCACCTCGCCCCCCACCTCGGCGGCGGCCAGCTTCCCGGCCTCCAGTTCCTCCGGCGCAATTGGCCCCTTCTGGGCCACAAGCAGTCCGCCCACCCGCAGGAACGGCAACGCGAGTTCGGCCAGGATGGGGAGCGCCGCGACGGCGCGCGTCACCACCCGGTCGTACGCTTCACGCTGTCCCGGTCCCCGCCCCAGGGTCTCGGCGCGGCTGACGAGCGGGTGAACGTTTTCCAGTTTGAGGGTCTGTGCCGTTCGGCCCACGAACTCCACCTTCTTGCGCGTCGCGTCCACGGGGATGAGCTGGAGGTCGGGCCGCACCAACGCGAGGGGGAGGGCGGGAAACCCGGCACCTGTGCCCAAGTCGAGTACCCGCAGTTCGCCCTCCAGCCAACCACCGCGCAGGCAGGTCAGCGAGTCCACGAAGTGCTTGAGGACGATGTCGCGCTCGTCGTGGAGGGCCGTAAGGTTCATCTGGGCAGAAGCTTCCCGCAGGAGGGCCAGCAGACGGGCGAACTGCTCCACCTGTCCTGGCTCCAATTCCAGCCCCAATTGCGATACGCCCTCCATGAGAAGGGTCTGACCTTCCGGTGTCACAGCCCGTACTTCACTTTCATCGCCTGATACCGCTCGAACACATGCTCGTCGATCTCCCCCAGCGGCAGAGCGTCGAGCAGCGGCACCAGCCGCTCGCGCAACACGTCGCCCCGCGCCATCCATTGAAAGTAGCTTCTCCCGCCGTGGTGGTAGGGGCCGTAGAGCCGTGAGCCCGGACACCACGCGAGTAACCGCCCGAACAGCCGCTCGTGCCGAAGGTGCATCCGCACCGTCACCTGCGGCTGCTTGCCGTCCCCGCCAAAATGCCCCTCGCCGATTAGAACGCCCAACAGGACTCCAGTTTCAAATGCCGAAGGCTCCAACTCCCCCTCCTGTTTCACCGTCAAGTTTCTCGTGAAACGAAGGGGGCGTCAAGTGAGAAGGGCGCTACCTTTCCTGTTGCACCGTCAGGTTTCCCGTGAAACAGCAGCGTTTCTACGCAGGTGAACGACCAGGGCGCTGATGTCGGCGTGTCGCACACCAGGGACGCGGGCAGCCTGGGCCACCGTCGCTGGCTTCGCCCGGGCCAGCTTCTCACGTGCCTCGTTTGAAAGGGCCGTGATTTCGGCAAAGTCCACCCCGAAGAGGCTCAGCTCGCGCGCTTTGTCCTCTGAGGCCAGCTGACGCTGAGCCCGTTCGATGTACCCCTCGTACTTCACGCGAATCGTCAGCGCCTCCCGCTCCCCCGGCGACAGCTCGGGAAGGAAGAGTCCCAACGCTTCCACGTCTTCCAATGCAAATTCGGGGCGGCGCAGCCAGGCGTCACCGGGCTGTCCCTGAAGACGCTGCATTTGCAGAGAGCGAATACCTTCACCGACTCGCCGGTATTTCTCAGCCACAGCCTGTCGCGTAACCTCATCCACGAGGCCCAACTCAAATCCCAGTCCAGTCAGCCGCTCGTCGGCATTGTCCTGGCGGACAAGCAGACGGTGCTCCACCCGGCTGGTCATCATGCGGTAAGGCTCGTCGCTTCCCTTAAATACCAGGTCGTCGAGGAGGACTCCCAGGTATCCCGTTTCACGTGAAATCTGAATCTCCTCCAGTCCCTGGGAGCGGCGAGCAGCGGCGGTTCCGGCCACGAGGCCCTGAGCCGCTGCTTCCTCATAGCCACTGGTGCCGTTGATTTGGCCCGCCGTGAATACACCCGGCAACAGGCGGGACTCCAGGTTGAGCGTCAACTCTGTGGAATCCACCACGTCGTACTCGACGGCGTAGGCGTACCGCTGAATCACCGCTGCCTCGAAACCGGGAAGCGTACGGACAAGCTGGTCCTGAAGGGCGGGCGGCAGGCTGGAGCTGAAGCCCTGCAGGTACACCTCGCTCGTCTGCACTCCATCGGGTTCTACGAACAGCAGGTGGCGATCATGGTGGGCAAAACGCACCACCTTGTCCTCGATGCTCGGGCAGTAGCGCGGCCCCAGGCCCTCTATGTCTCCTGCATACATCGGCGACTCGTGCAGGTTCTCCTGGATAAGACGGTGCGTTTCGGGTGTCGTCTGAGTCTGCCAGGTTGGAGATTCAACCGCGCGGGGACCGGGCCTTCCCGTGAAGCCCCGTGGCTGGGGATCAGCGGGAATCTCCAGCAGGTCGGCAAAGCGCACCGAGTCCGCGCGAACCCGGGGGGGCGTTCCCGTCTTGTAGCGCTTAAGCACATGCCCACCCCGGACCAGCGGCTCACTCAGGAACCGCGAGGGTGGCTCGCCCTGGCGTCCCTCCGGGCGCGAGTGGCGACCGTACCAGGTGACCCCGCGCATGAAGGTTCCTGCGGCGACCACCACGCTGCGGGTGTGCAGACGGCGACCGTCGGTAGTGACGACGAACCACCCTCCACGACTGTCAGCCTCCAAATCCGCTGCCTCGCCTCGCACAACGTCAAGTTCTGGATGACCCAAGATCACATCCTGAGCGCGTTCGGCGTAGGCGTCGCGCTCGTTTTGCACCCGCAAGGACTGCACAGCGGGTCCCTTGCTGGCGTTCAGCACCCGGGTGTGAATGGCCGTGTCATCGGCCAGGCGTCCCATCAACCCGCCCAACGCCTGCACCTCGAACACGAGTTGGCTCTTGCCGGGGCCACCGACAGCCGGGTTGCAGGGCATCCGGCCGATGGTGGCGGGATTGCCGACCAGCAGCGCCGTACGGGCAAATTTGGCAGCGGCCCAGGCGGCTTCCAGCCCCGCGTGGCCCCCGCCGATCACGATCACGTTCCAGCCGCTCATCTCAGGAGGAAGTGTACCAGTGGGGGAGAGGCCGTCACTCCGCCCGGAGTCACGGTCGTTCGCGGCCAAAGGCAAGTGGGAGGAAATACCGTTTCCTCCACCCCGTGTCCTGCCAGAACGGATCAGCACCAGGAACCGTCATGACGCTTTCAGCGGGGAAGCGGATAGAATGCCTAACGAGCGTTAGCCAGACAGTCCGGCAGCGGCTGCCCGTGGGCGGCGTGCTGCCTCCCGCTCAGGAGGCCCCTCATGATTCAGCCGTTCACATCTGACCCCCTGCGGTGGGTCGCGGAAGACGGCCGTCCCATCCGGGAACTGCCCGACCGCTTCACCCCCGCGGTGCTGCGGGAGCTGCACCACGAGATGGTGCGGGCGCGGGAGTTCGACAAGAAACTCGTCACCCTGCTCCGACAGGGCCGCACTACCTTCTACGCGCAGTCCAGCGGCATGGAGGCCACCCAGGTCGGCCTGGCCCGCTCCATCCGTGTGGGGCACGACTGGGTGTGGCCTTACTACCGCGACCACGCGCTCGGCCTGGCAATGGGCGTGCCACTCCTTGACCTGATCAGTCAGTGCCTGGGCACCAACTCCGATACCTGCCGGGGCCGCCAGATGCCGCACCACTTCGCGGCCCAGCGCCAAAATTTCGTCTCCATCAGCTCCTCCATCGCCTCGCAGGTGCCGCCCGCCGCCGGAAACGCGATGGCGCAAAAGTACCTGGGAGTGGATGAACTTACCGTTTGCACCTTTGGCGATGGTGCAACCAGCGAGGGCGACTGGCATGCGGGGATGAACATGGCGGGCGCGTCGGGTGCTCCCTGCCTCTTCGTCTGCGAGAACAATCAGTGGGCGATCAGCACCAACCTGAAGGCCCAGACCGCGAGTGAAACCATTCACATCAAGGCGAAGGCGTACGGGATGCCCGGGTACTACGTGGACGGCAACGACATCGTGGCCGTGATGGAGGTCCTGTCGCATGTGGCTGAAGGGGTCCGTGCGGGGAACGGCCCGGCCCTGGTTGAATGCCTGACCTATCGCGTGGGCTCGCACTCCAACGCCGACGCCGACGCCGAGAAGAACTACCGCACGCGCGAGGAAGTGAACGCCTGGCTGGCCCGCGACCCGATCACCCGCGTGGAGCGGTTGCTGGACCACCTGGGGGAACCCGTGAGCGCCGAGGAACGCGCCGACCTGATCAGCGCAGTTCACCGCGAGGTGGACGAGGCGGTGCTGAGGGCCGAGGCGACCGGGCAGCCCGACTGGCGAATCATGTTCGAGGACGTGTACGCCGATACGCCCGTCCACCTGCGTGAGCAGGCCGCCTTCCTCCGCGCCGAGCAGGAAGGGGTGAGGGCATGACCGCCACCCAGGCGAAACCCCAGGCTGCCACCGGAACGGGGGAGACGCGCACCCTCACGCTGATCCAGGCGATCAACGAGGCGATGGCGGAGGAGCTCGCGCGGGATGATCGGGTGGTCATCTTCGGCGAGGATGTGGGGGCACGCGGCGGGGTGTTCCTGGCGACAGCCGGGCTTCAGGCCCAGTTTGGCCCCAATCGGGTGTTCGACACCCCGCTCTCCGAGGCGAGCATCGTGGGCGCGGCAGTCGGCATGGCGGTGCGCGGCCTGCGCCCCATCGCCGAAATCCAGTTCGCGGATTACATGGGGCCGGGCTTCGACCAGATCATCAGCCAGGCGGCCAAGATCCGCTACCGCTCGGGCGGGCAGTTCACGGCGCCGCTGGTGATCCGCACCCCGTCCGGCGGCGGTGTGAAGGGCGGGCATCACCACAGCCAGAGCCCCGAGAGCTACTTTGCCCATACGCCGGGCCTCAAAGTCGTCATGCCCTCTACACCGTACGACGCCAAGGGACTGCTCAAGGCCGCCGTGCGCGGGGGCGACCCGGTGATCTACTTCGAGCCCAAGCGGCTCTACCGGGCGGCCAAGGGACAGGTGCCGGTGCAGGACTACACCGTCGAGATCGGCAAGGGCGCGGTCCGGCGGGAGGGCACCGACCTCACGGTCATCGGTTACGGCGGCGTGATGCCCGATGCGGAGAAGGCCGCGCAGGCCCTCGCCGCCGAGGGGGTGCAGGCCGAGGTTATTGACCTGCGCTCGCTGGTCCCCTGGGACCGCGACCTCGTGCTCACCAGTGTCGCCAAGACGGGCCGCGCCGTCCTGGTCAGCGAGGCGCCGCGCACCGCCAACTTCATGGGCGAGGTCGCGTATGTGATTCAGGAGGAGCTGTTCGACTCGCTCCTTGCCCCCGTGATGCAGGTCGCGGGCTTCGACACGCCGTACCCCTACGTGCAGGACAAGGTGTACCTCCCGGGTCCCAACCGCATCGCGGCGGCTTGCGTGCGGGCACTGAACTACTGACCCCCACCGGATGAAGCCCGACTTCCTGCGCCCGCTGCTCGGCATCCTCGGCCTCGCCATCGGCTTCGGCGTGTATCCCCTCGCGGAGGGTGCGCCGCAGCCGTGGCCGCACGTGCTGATCGGCGGCATGTTCGTGGCGCTGGGGCTGGCAGCCTGGTTCTATGCGCGCGGTGAGCGCTGGATTCAGGTCCTGGGGGCGCTGCTGATGCTGTACGGCGTGGCCCGGATGCTGTTCCTGCGTTGATCTTTAACTTCCCGAACGAGGTTCTCCCATGAAAGAAGTGCTGCTGCCCGAACTCGCCGAGAGCGTGGTTGAGGGCGAAATCCTGAAGTGGCTGGTGCAGGAGGGCGAGACGGTCGCCCTGGAACAGCCCCTGTGCGAAGTGATGACCGACAAGGTCACGGTCGAGTTGCCCAGCCCCTACGCGGGCGTGCTGGAGCGGCGCCTGGCGAATGAGGGCGATGTGGTTGCCGTTCATGCCCCCATCGCCGTGATCGTGGAAGCAGGGGCCGCGACGAGTGGGGGAGGGGAGAGGGCAAGTCAAACCTCCTCCGCTCCCAGCGTCACCCAGGCCATCCAGGAAACCTTCGAGAATCCCGAGACCACCGAGGCCCCGCTGCCCACCCAGGCCGCCGAGGAGCGCGAACACGTCAGCGGCAGCATTGTGGAGGCGGGGCACACGGCCGAGAAGGGGGACGACGACGCGAGCCTCTTCAAAGCCTTCGCCTCGGACGAGACGGTGCGGCTCCAGGGGTTAGAAAACCGCAGCGGCAGCAACACCCCGGGAACCTACACGGGCGGAACGGGCAGCATCCTCAACCGTGCCCAGACGCCCTCGGGCCGGACGGACGGACGGGTGCTCGCCGTGCCCGCCGCGCGCAAGCTTGCCCGGGAACTCGGCGTGGACCTCGCCGGGGTACAGGGCAGCGGTCCCAACGGGCGCGTGCGGGTGGACGACGTCACGGCCCACGCGCAGAGTCCGCAGTCGCAGCCCACCGCTCCAGCACAGACCGCCCCGGCTCCCGCGCCCCAGCCTGCCCCGGCGGCACCCACCCCTCAGCCTGCTCCCGCTGCGAGGGGTCCGGGGGGAATGCCCGTTGCGCCCGTGCAGTACCGCACGCCGAAGGGCTACGAGCACCTGGAGGACCGGGTGCCCCTGCGCGGAATGCGCCGCGCGATCTCCAACCAGATGCAGGCCAGCCACCTCTACACCGTCCGCACCCTGACAGTGGATGAGGTGAACCTGACCAGGCTCGTCGAGTTCCGCTCGCGCGTCAAGGACGAGGCGCAGGCGGCGGGCGTCAAGCTCTCCTACCTCCCCTTTATCTTCAAGGCGGTGGCTGCCGCGCTCCGCAAGTACCCCAGCCTGAACTCCTCCTTTGACGAGGCGACGGGCGAGATCGTCATGAAGCGGTACTTCAACATCGGCATGGCGGTGGCGACCGACGCGGGCCTCACCGTGCCGGTGCTGCGGGACGTGAACCAGAAGAGCATTTTCGAGCTGGCGCGGCAGGTCTCGGACCTCGCCTCGCGCGCCCAGGCTGGCAAGCTCACGCCGGACGAGCTGGCGGGCAGCACCTTCTCGGTCACGAACATCGGCTCTATCGGGGCGCTGTTCTCCTTCCCGATCATCAATGTGCCCGACGCGGCGATCCTGGGCGTTCATTCCATCCAGAAGCGGCCCATCGTGAACGAGCGCGACGAGATCGAGATCGCCCACATGATGTACCTCTCGTTGAGCTTCGACCACCGCCTGGTGGACGGTGCCGAGGCCGCGCGCTTCTGCAAGGAAGTCATCCGGCTCTTGGAGAACCCGGACCGACTGATGCTGGAAGCGATGTAGGAGCGGTCAGCGATCAGCAGGCAGCCTTCAGGGCCTCGCTGACTGCTGATCGCTGACTGCTTCTTATGGCCTGGGTCATAGGACCGTCAGTTTGACCCGCTAGTGTACCTGCTGACGGGACCCGGGCTTCGTTGCCCGCCCGCCGATTGGATTACAGTGACCGTGATGAACCGCCCCCGCGCCCTCGCCCTGCTGACGCTGCTCGCTCTCGCCACCCCAGCGCAGGCGCTGAAGCTGATTGTCTTGGACCGCGAACTCCAAACTCCTCTGGCATCCGGCGAGACGAGTGGGAATCGGATGGTTGTTCAGTTCGTGCCGGACTACACCGGGCCAGTGGTCGTGCTGTTCTCACGCGACGACGAGGAAAAGGCCCGGGGTCTGTATCCAACGCTGAAGAGCCGTTACGACGGCGATCTCAAGGCCGGGCAACTGACCCTGGACATTCCCAACGGCACGCAAACCCTGGCCCGCTTCCTGTCTGGATTCGGACTGACATTACAATCGCAGGCTGCCGGACAGTCGCTCAGTCTGCCGGGCCTGCGGGTGGTGCCGGACAAGTCCAAGTCAAGCGACCCCAAGAACCAAGGAGACCGCTGAATGCTGGCACAGATTCTGGTGGTGGAGGACGATCCCCACCTCGGACCACTGCTCAAGGAGTATCTGTCGGCCGACTACCTTGTGGAACATGCCCCCACCCTCAAGGAGGCGCAGGCATGGCTGGGCACCCACTCGCCGCAGCTCATTCTGCTCGACCTGAACCTGCCTGACGGAGACGGGCTGGACCTCGTGCAGGCGCTGCGGCAGTATTCCAGCACCCCCGTCCTGGTGCTGTCGGCCAGAAGCGGCGTGCAGGAACGGGTGGCGGGCCTGAATGCGGGGGCGGACGACTACCTCACCAAGCCCTTCGCCATGCCCGAACTCGACGCGCGGATCACGGCCCTGCTGCGCCGCACGGCGGCCGGGACGGGTGTGAACCTGGGCAACACCAGCCTCTCGACGAGCAGCCTGCTGCTCACAGTGAACGACAAGAACGTGAACCTGACCGAGCATGAGGCGCGTATCCTGGAGTTGATGATGCGCACGCCCGAGCGGGTCTTCTCGCGGGCGGACATCGAGTCGCACCTGTACGGCTGGGAGACGCCGAACAGCAACTCGGTGGAGGTCCGTATTTCACAGCTTCGCAAAAAGCTGGAGCAGGCCGCCTCCGACCTGCGGATTCGCACCATCCGCAATGTCGGTTATGTCCTGCAGGCCTGACCGCCTCCCCCTAGACTCCGCCTATGCCTGCTACCGCAACCCATCCTGCGCCCTGTCGCCGGGGTGGGTCGCGCTTTTCTGAGGAGAGGCAAACTTGAGTCGGCCCGCCCCCCTGAGAAGCGCGCGGGTCGCCTGGCGGCACAGCCTGCGCTTCCGGCTGGCGCTGGTATACACGCTCGTCGCCCTGGCGCTGATCACGGTGATCGGCCTCGGCGTGATGACGCTGCTGCTGCGTCAGATGGACGCGCAGTTCCAGACGCGGCTGGACGAACGCGCCGACACCCTGGCGGAGGCGTTGCTGGCTGGTCAGCAAGGCCTGGGGAAAACGCCGGGTGGGGCGGGGACCTACACCATGATCGTGGACGAGGACGGACAGGTGCTGGCAGCCACCCCCAGCCTGCGGCAGTACGAGAAAGCCCCCTTCCCCTTCGAGGGCCAGCGGACGGTGCAGCTCGGGGGCTCCTCCGCCCGCACCGCCACCCGTAAGCTGGGGGGCTTCGGGACGCTGTGGGTGGCGCTGCCGGAGGACGACCTGGTCGCTGCCCGCCAGAGCGCGACGAACGCCCTGCTCCTCGCCCTGCTGGTCACCCCGGTCCTGATGCTGGTCGTGGGCTGGTGGGTGGGCCGCCGGGCCCTGGCAGGTCTGGGCGAGGCCGCCGACCTGGCCGACCACATTGACCCCACCCGCAGCGTCGCCACGCTGCCCCTGCCCACCCGCGAGGACGAGGTTCACCGCCTGCTCGCGGCCCTCAACCGCCTGCTCGTCCGCATCGAGGCGGTACAGGCGCGCGAGAAGCAACTGCTGGGGCAGATCGTCCACGAACTCGGCGCCCCGCTGACGGTCCTCAAGGCCAGCCTGACGCGCGCGGCCGACCGCACCCGAGACCCTGAGGTCATGCGGGCCGCCCTGGTGGCCGACGAGCTCACCTTCACGACCCAGGACCTGATGCAGCTCGCCCGCGGCCACCTGGAGATGAAGGTGGCGTGGCACTTCATCCCGGCGTCAGCGCTGCGCGGGCGGCTCGACCGGCTGGTGCCGGGCACCACCTTCGCGGGAAATTGGGGTGGCATGCTCCTGTGCGACCCCGACCGGCTGACCCAGGCGCTGCGTAACCTGCTCGCCAATGCGCGCCGCGCCGCTGGGCCGGAGGGCACGGTCAGCCTGACCCTGGAGGAGACGGCCGACCACGTCACCCTCACCGTTCATGACAGCGGCCCTGGCCTGCCCCCGGAACTCGGCGACCGAATTTTCGAGCCCTTCGTCAGCGGCAGCGGCTCCAGCGGTCTGGGCCTGAGCGTGGCGCGTCAGATTGCGGCGCTGCACGGCGGCACCCTGACGGCCGGAAATGCGCCGGGTGGGGGTGCCCAGTTCGTCCTGACCCTTCCCGGCGTAGCCCTGGGCGACGAGGAGGACGAGGAGCCCGCCGGGCAACCGGAGACGGCGCTGTCCGCCCCTTGAGGTCGTTTCCGGGCCGGACGAGATCGCAACACGAAAATCTCCGGAGCCTGGGGCAACCCCCCGCTATCCTGGTGCGGTGACCCCCACCCTCGACCGTACCGAACTCCACGCGCTGCTCACCCTGCGCTTTACCCCCAACCTGGGTCCCCGGCGCACCGAGCATCTGCGGCGGCACTTCGGGAGTGCGGGCGCGGCCCTGGGCGCACCCCTGACGGCGCTGCGCGGCGTGCCGGGCCTCGACGCCCGGTCGGTGGCAGGGATCGGGACCGCCACGCCCCGCGAACAGGCGGAGTCGGAACTCGCCAGGGCGGCCCGGGAGGGCGTAACCCTGCTGGGGAGGGGGTTAGAGGGCTATCCCGACGCGCTGGAGGCCCTGGGCGATCCGCCCGCGGTCCTGTGGGTGCGGGGCGACCTTCCCGACTTTCCGGTCGTGCCGCGCGCCGTCGGGATCGTGGGCACGCGCGGCGCCAGCCCGCACGCCCTGGGCCTGACCCGCCACCTCGCCGCCGACCTCGCCCGGGCCGGAGTGACGGTCGTCAGCGGCCTGGCGCGGGGCGTGGACACCGCCGCGCACGAGGCGAGCGTGGACGCCGGGGGGATCAGCGTGGGCGTGCTGGGGAGCGCGGTGAATATGATCTACCCCAGCGAAAATACGGGCCTGGCCCGCCGCCTCACCCTAGTCAGCGAGTACCCGCTGGACACTGGCCCCGCGCAGCACCACTTCCCCACCCGCAACCGCATCATCGCGGCCCTCTCGGCGGCCACTGTCGTGGTCGAGGGCGAGTTGAAAAGCGGCTCGCTGATCACCGCCACCCATGCCCTGGAGTGTGGGCGCACTGTCTTCGCCGTGCCGGGCCGTGCGGGGGACCCCCGCGCCGCTGGCCCCCACCGCCTGCTGCGCGAGGGAGCGGTGCTGACCGAGACGGCGGGGGACATCCTCGATGAGCTGGGCTGGGAGGACGCGCCCGCCGCCCCGCTGCCCGACCTCCCGCCCGAGCAGGCCCGCGTGTACGCCGCGCTGACCACCCCCGCGACCTTGGACGACCTGCAAGGGGCGACCGGCCTCACGCTGCCCGACCTTCAGACCGCCCTGGTGATGCTGCAACTCATGGGGCTGGCGGAGGAGGTGGGCGGACGGTGGGCGAGGCGGTAGCGCAACCTATAAGGGCTCCTCGCCCCTGTCCTCACGTGGCCCGGTGTGCCCGCTCGCTACGGTTGGCCCATGGACAGGGACTTCACGATGGTGCTGCCTGGCGGCCGTGTTCCGGCCCGTTTCGTCACGCTGGAGGACGGCACTCCCGGCGTCGAGGTGGAGGGCGTGCGCTTTCCCCATGTGACCGACGAGGTGCCCCACGGCATCCGGGGCAACAGCGACGAGCAGCGCCGGGTGATCGACGGCCTGCGAAAACAGTTTCGGATCACGTCTGACCCCTCGGTCCTCGCCTTCGACGTGGAGGAGGGGGAAGGTTTCGCGCGCTGAGCCCTGTGCCTCCAGCAGCAGGGGAGAGGAGGGGTGCATGACCCTGACTGACGCCGAGGCGAAGGTTCTCCGGGCACTGCGGGAAGGCGCCGAACTTGCCATGCACGTGCGGCAAACCAGGCGCGGCCCGTACTACACGCTGGCGGGAAGGAGGCTCAGCGTCGTCACGTTCAAAGCCCTGGAAGGCCGGAAACTGATCGGCCGGGAGAGCGGCGGACAAGCGAGAACTGTCTATACCCTGACCCAGGTCGGTGAGGAAGCGCTGACAGACTGGGAGGCGACCCGATCTCCCGACCGCCTCCTGCTGCCGTGAGCCTTGCAGCGGACGGCTCAAAGATCGCTGGTGCCCGTCACTCCTCCCGTGTCACCTGAGACCAAGTCCTCGTCACTCTCGGTCTCAGGCCCTCCGGCCTCCAGCTCGGTGCTTTCCCCGGTGCCCCGGGTATCGCCCGCGTTCCCGGACACGTCGTAGGTTTCGGGCGGCGCTCCGGCTGCGGACACGCCGTCGATGCTCCCGGCCTCTCCCGGAACTCCCGCCTGATCGGGCGTGTCCTCGGTAATTCCGCGCAGGCCACCTGTGGCGGTGGCGCCGTCGTTATTGCCTGTCATGTTCTCCTCTCCCTTCAGGCCTCCCAGCTTAGGGAGCGCAGACCCAGACGACGGGAGGAGGGATAGGGGACTTCAGGTGTGCTGCGGCCCATAATCCTTCTCCACATCCACCCGTGGGGGGCCGGGCAGCGTCACGCCCTCCCGGGCCTCGTCGAGGAGGTCCGGGAGCGGCGTCCGCATCCCTACCCAGAGTGCCCCCTCCTGCCCAGAAATTCCATCCGTACCGGGATCGAGGGTCAGCCTCCAGCCCCCCCCAGCCCAATCCACACGGACTCCCAACGCCTCGCCCCGGGTCAGCGCGGCGACCTCCAGATCATCGAGACGGACGCGGACTCCCCGGGATGTGAAACGCACCTTCATGCCTTCACTGTAGAGGCGTGGGATGCTGCGGGTATGACTGGGCAAAAGTTGAACGTGCTCGTGCTGGGCGGAACGCAGTTCGTGGGGCGGCATATCGTGGAGGCGCTGCTGGCGAGGGGACATGGGGTTACCGTGCTGACCCGCGGGCGCACCCCGGACGAGCTGCCGGAGACGGTCGAGCGCCTGAAGGGGGACCGCAACGAGGGGACGGCGGGCCTGGCGGCGCTGGAGGGCCGCGCCTGGGACGCCTGCGTGGACGTGAGCGGCTACACGCCGGGGCAGGTACGGGCGAGCGCCGAAGCGCTGCGGGAAAGGGTCCGGCGCCACGTCTTCATCAGCACCGGCAGCGTCTACGCTGAACAGCACCGCCACCCCATCCGCGAGGACGACCCCCTGCTCCCCGCCGCCGCCGAGGACGTGACCGAGGTGACGGGCGAGACGTATGGCCCGCTCAAGGTGACTTGCGAGCGCATCGTGCAGGAGGTCTTCGGCGAGCGGGCGACCATCCTGCGCCCGCAGATTGTGGCGGGGCCGTACGACCCTACCGGGCGCTACACGTACTGGATCGACCGGGTGGCGGCGGGAGGCGACTTCCTGGCCCCCGGGAACGGCTCGGACTTCGTGCAAGTCATCGACGCCCGCGATCTCGCCCACTTCACCATGAAGGTGCTGGAGGAGGACATCCCCGGCGTGTTCAACCTTGCGGGGCCGCGGCTGAGCTGGCGGGAATTCCTGGAGGTGGCACGGGAGGCGACCGGGTCGAATGCCCGCCCAGTCTGGGTGGACGAGGCCACCCTGGAGGCGCAGGAGGTGGGTTGGCGAGAGCTGCCCGTGTGGCTGCCCGCGATGAGCGAGCAGGGCGGCCTGATGGACATGAGCAGCGACCGGGCACAGGCAGCGGGCCTGATCCACAGTGGTCCCCTGACGACTGCGCGGGACACCCGGGCGTGGAGTACGGACACGCCGCAAAAGCCCTTCCTAACCCCAGAGCGGGAGGCGGAGGTGCTGGCCTCACTGGCGCGGGGCTGAGCTCTCCACACCCTCTCCAGCCCGTCTCTCTCTTTGCCGGGAGAGAGAACGGCAGGGTGGTATGCTGGCCCCCAAAGTCCGAGTGGGCAAGACCATAGGGGAGGTGCGCCTTATCACGCAGGAAATCTGGGCGGACGTGCTGGGGTACGTCCGCAAAAATATCTCGGAAGTCGAGTACCACACCTGGTTCGCCCCGGTGAAGAACCTGGGGGTGCAGGACGGCTCGCTCGTGCTGGGCGTCCGCAACTCGTTCGCGCAGGAGTGGTTCCGCAAGCACTACCTGGAACTGCTCGAAGACGCGCTGCGCTCCTTAGGTGCGCAGAACCCGCAAGTCAGCTTCCAGGTGTTGCCCGCCGTGCAGGAGGCGATGATTCTCCCGCAGGACCCGCCGCCCACGCCCACCCTGGGGCAACCACTGGGACAGATCAGCCGCCCGCCAGCCATGACCGTGGCCGCGGAAAACCGCAAGAGCCTGAACCCCAAGTACACCTTTGAGAACTTCGTGGTGGGGCCGAACAACAACCTGGCGCACGCGGCGGCGCTGGCGGTCGCCGAGTCGCCCGGCAAGGCGTACAACCCGCTCTTCATTTACGGGGATGTGGGCCTGGGCAAAACGCACCTGATGCACGCAGTCGGCCACTACATGACCGAGCGGTATCCCGAGAAACGGGTCGAGTACGTCTCCACCGAGTCCTTTACCAACGACCTGATCAATGCGATTCGCGATGACAAGATGACCCTGTTTCGGAACCGCTACCGCTCGGTGGACCTGCTGCTGGTCGACGATATCCAGTTCCTGGGCGGCAAGGAGCGTACGCAGGAGGAGTTCTTCCACACCTTCAACGCGCTCTACGAGAACCACAAGCAGATCATCCTGAGCTCGGACCGCCCTCCCAAGGACATCGAGACGTTGGCGGGCCGCCTCCGCAGCCGCTTCGAGTGGGGCCTGATCACCGATATCCAGAGCCCCGAGTTCGAGACGCGGGTGGCAATCCTAAAAATGAACGCCGAGCACAACCGCATCGACATCCCGCAGGAGGTGCTGGAGCTGATCGCCCGGCAGGTGACCAGCAACATCCGCGAGTTGGAGGGGGCCTTGATGCGGGTGGTCGCGTTTGCCAGCCTGAACAACGTGCCCTTCTCGCGCGCGGTGGCCGCCAAGGCACTGAGCAACGTATTCGCGCCGCAGGAGGTCAAGGTCGAGATGATGGACGTGCTGCGCTCGACCGCCGCCCACTTCAACATGCCCCCCGACACGATTCGCGGCTCGGGCCGTGTGCGCGAGGTGGTTGTGCCCCGTCAGGTGGCGATGTACCTCATCCGCGAGCTGACCAGTCACTCCCTGCCGGAGATCGGCCAGTTCTTCGGCCGCGACCACTCCACAGTGATGCACGCGGTCTCCAAGGTGACCGAGCAACTGGGCAAGGACCCCGAGCTGACGGCCTCGGTAGATAGCTTGAGGCGCCACCTGCAGAATGTGGAGGATGAGGATAATCTTGCGTAATCTCATGCAATATTTGTTGCAGTACAAAATAAGTTCCAAAAAACGTTCCAAATCCGTGTGCAAACTTTCACTTTCTGTGGAAAAGCCTGTGGATAACCTGTGGAAAACCCCGTTTTTTCTGTGGATAACTCTGTGGAAAACCGGGTGGTCATTTAGGCCTGTGGATAAGTGCCCGAGTTATCCACAGGTTATCCACAGGCAAGGGCCACTTATCCACAATTTTGTCCACAGGCAGGACCTGCGCCTAGAGCGCCTCTAGTCCACTTTTCCACAGTTTCCACAGGACCTACTACTACTACTACTATCTTTTTAGTTTTTAAAAACAGGTAAAAGATAGGAGCGAACCCAGAGGGGGAGATCATGAGAGCCCACGTCACCAAGAAAACCCTGAGCGAAGGTCTCGGCCTGTTGGAGCGGGTCGTTCCCAGCCGTAGCAGCAATCCCCTCCTGACCTCCCTGAAGGTCGAGGCCTCCGAGGCCGGGCTGACCCTGAGCGGAACCAACCTGGAAATCGATCTGTCGTGCTTCGTGCCAGCAGAGGTGCAGGACCCGCAGAGCTTCGTGGTGCCCGCCCACCTGTTCGCGCAGATCGTGCGGAACTTGGGCGGGGAACTCGTGGAGCTGGAGATTGTGGGGAGCGAACTCGCCGTGCGCGCGGGAGGCAGCGATTTCAAGCTCCAGACCGGGGACTTGGAGGCGTACCCACCGCTGAGCTTTCCCGCCCACGCCGACGTGAGCCTGGACGCCGCCGAACTGGCCCGTGCCTTCGGCAGCGTGCGTTACGCGGCGAGCAACGAGGCTTTCCAGGCTGTCTTTCGCGGCATCAAGCTGGAGCACCGTGGCGAGTCTGCCCGGGTGGTCGCCTCCGACGGCTACCGGGTCGCCATCCGTGACTTTCCCGCGAGCGGCGACGGCCGCAACCTGATCGTCCCCGCCCGCAGTGCCGACGAGCTGATCCGGGTGCTGAGGGACGGCGAGGCCCGCTTCACCTACGGCGAGGGGATGCTCAGCGTGACCACTGACCGGGTCCGCATGAACCTCAAGCTGCTCGACGGCGACTTCCCGGACTACGAGCGGGTGATTCCCAAGGACATCAAGCTCCAGGTCACTCTGCCCGGCACCGCGCTCAAGGAAGCCGTGAACCGGGTGGCCGTGCTGGCCGACAAGAACGCGAATAACCGGGTCGAGTTCCTGGTGAGCGAGGGCAAGCTGCGCCTCGCCGCCGAGGGGGACTACGGTCGGGCGCAGGACACGCTGGACGTGACGCAGGGGGGCAGCGAGCCCGCCATGAGCCTCGCCTTCAACGCCCGGCATGTCCTTGACGCGCTGGGTCCCATCGACGGTGACGCCGAACTCCTCTTCTCGGGCTCCACCAGCCCCGCCATCTTCCGCGCGAGTGGGGGGGGAGGGTACATGGCGGTGATGGTCACGCTGCGCGTTTAAGGGGGCAGTGGAGGGCAAGCAGGGGTATACTCGGCGCCCACCCTCCCCGGCTTAGACCGCGTGCATTCACCTCCGCCCCGGGACGCTTATAGTGTCCACGCTACACTTGGCGCCGAGTAGTCAGCCCGGTGGTTTCGGAACGAACAGGGGAGGCAAGCGCATGAACATCGAGAAAGTCATCGCCCGTGAAGTGCTGGACTCACGTGGAAACCCGACGGTAGAGGCCGAAGTGTTCCTCGACAGCGGCTTTTCCGGCCGCGCCATCGTGCCCTCAGGCGCCAGCACCGGCACCCACGAGGCGCTGGAACTGCGCGATGGCGGCGGGCGTTACGGCGGCAAGGG
Organism: Deinococcus apachensis DSM 19763; assembly: GCF_000381345.1. NCBI lineage: Bacteria > Thermotogati > Deinococcota > Deinococci > Deinococcales > Deinococcaceae > Deinococcus > Deinococcus apachensis. The sequence goes on from NZ_KB906412.1 coordinate 73,966, forward strand.
CGTGCAGAAGGCCGTCCAGAACGTGAACGAGGCGCTGGGTCCGGCCGTGGTGGGCCTGGATGCCTCCGACCAGGGCGCCGTGGACGCGGCGATGCTCGACCTCGACGGGACGCCCAACAAGGGCCGCCTGGGGGGCAACGCGATCCTGGCGGTCAGCCTCGCCACCGCCCGTGCCGCCGCGAACGAGCTGGACGTTCCCCTGTACCGCTACCTGGGCGGCAGCAATGCCAAGACGCTGCCCGTTCCGATGATGAATGTCATCAACGGCGGTGCCCACGCCGACAACTCGGTGGACTTTCAAGAGTTCATGGTCATGCCCGTCGGCGCCCCCTCCTTCCGCGAGGCGCTGCGCTATGGGGCTGAAACCTTCCACGCGCTGAAAAAGGTCCTTTCGGGCCGCGGGTACAACACCAACGTGGGTGACGAGGGCGGCTTCGCCCCCGACCTCAAGAGCAACGAGGAGGCGCTGGAAGTCCTGCTCGAAGCGATTCAGAAGGCCGGATACGAGCCGGGCAAGGACATCGCCATCGCGCTTGACCCCGCCGTGACGGAGCTGTACAAGGACGGCCAGTACCACCTGGAGAGCGAGGGGCGGGCGCTCTCGACGGCGGAGATGGTCGACTTCTGGGCCGACTGGAGCAGCCGTTACCCCATCGTCTCCATCGAGGACGGGCTGGCGGAGGACGACTGGGAGGGCTGGCAGCTTCTGACGAGCCGCCTGGGGGACCGGGTGCAGCTCGTGGGGGACGACCTGTTTGTGACCAACCCCGAGCGGTTGCAGCGCGGCATCGAGACGAATGTCGGGAACGCAATCCTGGTGAAGGTCAACCAGATCGGCACGCTGACCGAGGCGATGGACGCCATCGAACTCGCCAAGCGGAGCCGCTACGGCACGATCATCAGCCACCGGTCTGGGGAGTCGGAGGACGCCTTCATCGCCGACCTGGCCGTCGCCACGAACGCCGGGCAGATCAAGACGGGCAGCGCCAGCCGCTCGGACCGCATCGCCAAGTACAACCAACTGCTGCGGATTGAGGCTCAATTGGGTGACCGGGCCGTCTATCCGGGACGCCGGGCGCTGCGGTAAGGCGGAGCGGCGCTGGAGGGATTGGGCTTTGGAAGGCTGGTTCCCAACGCCTGATCCCTTTTCCCCTATCCCTATGGAAGGGATTCCAACACAGGAAGCAAGGATTTGAAATGAAGCATTTTGACCGAGCAACGAAAATTGTCGCCACCGTCGGCCCGGCCAGCCGCAGCCCCGAGGTGCTGGGCCGGATGATCGACGCGGGCCTGAACGTGGTCCGTATGAACTTCAGCCACGGCGATCCCGAGGACCACCGCCAGACCGTGCAGATGGTGCGGGAACTCGCCGCGCGCAAGGGCGTGACCATTGGCATCCTGCAAGACCTCCAAGGGCCGAAGATCCGGGTGGGGCGCTTCCGCGAGGGTTCGGCCACCCTGGAACCCGGCCAGAAGTTCACGATCACCATGGAGGAGGTCGAGGGCGACGAGACGCGGGTGAGCAGCACGTACAAGGGCCTGGCGCTCGACGTGCATCCCGGCATGACCCTGCTCCTCGACGACGGCAACCTGAACCTGAAGGTGGACCAGGTGCGCGGCCAGGACGTGCAGACCACCGTCGTGATCGGCGGCGTGCTAAAGAACAACAAGGGCATCAACGTGCCGCAGGCCGACCTCGCCGTGCCCGCGCTCTCGGACAAGGACGTGCAGGACATGGAGTTCGGGGCGCAGCTCGGGGTGGACTGGGTGGCACTCTCGTTCGTGCGCTCGCGCGACGACCTGCTGCTCGCCCGGCACTACCTCGCCCGCTTCGGCTCGCGGGCCAAGCTGATGGCGAAGATCGAGAAGCCCCAGGCGGTCGAACGCTTCGAGGACATCCTGCGGGAAGTGGACGGCATTATGGTCGCTCGTGGTGACCTGGGCGTCGAGATGCGCCCCGAGCAGGTGCCCACCATCCAGAAGCGCCTGATCCGCCTGTGCCGGGAGGTGGGCAAACCCGTCATCACCGCGACCCAGATGCTGGAGAGCATGATCAACCTGCCGCGTCCCACCCGCGCGGAGGCTTCTGATGTGGCGAACGCGATCTATGACGGTACGGACGCGGTGATGCTCTCGGCCGAGTCGGCGGCGGGCCACTACCCCGTCGAGGCCGTCGCCATGATGGACCGCATCGCCCGTGAGGCCGAGGGGAGCGAGCACTACAAGATGCTCCAGCGCCAGGTCGTGATCGAGACGGAGCTTGCCCAGGACTCCATCGCCGCCGCCGCCTGCTCCATCGGTGAAAAGCTGGATACGCCCGTCATCGTGACCTTCACGAGTACGGGCGGCGCGGCGACCCGCATCGCCAAGAACCGGCCCCCGCTGGCGATCCTGGCCCTGACCCCCAACGAGCAGACCCGCAACCAGCTCGCGCTCTCCTGGGGCGTGGTGCCCATGCTCAGCGAGGACCCGCACGACACCGACGACATGGTCCGCATCGCCAACGACGAGCTGAAAAAGAGCGGACTCGCGGATGTGGGCGACCGATACGTCATCACGGCGGGCGTGCCCTTTGGTGTGAGGGGAACCACGAACATGCTCCGCGTCGAGCGTCTGCGTGAGGAGGACCTGAGCGACCGGGTTTAAACCTTCACCTGACCACTGAAAAGAACGGCCCCTTGTCTTCATGTGAGGGGCCTGTCAGGTTTTTATCCACAGTGGGCAGCTTTTTCCACACCCCAGGTGTGGATAACTTTTGGGTGGGAACGAATCGAACCGCGTTCTGGACGTTATCCACAGAAGGGAGAGTTATCCACAACGTTCTGTGCATAACTTTCCCCACTGGCCGGGTCGCCGGGAAGCTCGTGGAGGCCCCGGCAAGACCCCAGAGGGGTCAGGAGCCCAGGACTAGCCGCGCGAACTTGTCCTTGCCCTTCTGGATGACTGCGCCGCCCTCTCGGGAGAGGTCATCCAAGCCCAGGCTTCCCTGCGGCTCGGTGTACGTCTCGCCATTCAGCCTCAGGCCCCGGTTCCCAATCAGCTTGCGGGCCGCGCCGTTGCTGGGTTCCAGCCCCGCGAGGACCACCAGCCGGGCCATGCTGACGTTTCCGCCCTCGCCCAGTTCTGCTTTGGGGACGCTCACGCTGGGGATGTTCTCGGGGATGCCTCCCTTCGCCACCGACCGGAAACGTTCCTCCGCAGCGTCCAAATCGGCCTCGGGATGGAGCCAGGAGACCACCTGGCGGGCCAGTTCGCGGTGCGCGGCGACCGGATGCCCAGCCAGCAGCTCCGCGATCCTCTCCTGCGGAAGATCGGTCAGCAGGGTGAAGTAGTTCTCCAGCAGCGGGTCGGGCACCTTCATCAGCGCGGCGAACATCAGGTGCGGCTCGTCGGTCAGGCCGATGTAGTTGTCCAGGCTCTTGGACATCTTCTCGGCGCCGTCCAGCCCGACGAGGAGGGGCAGGGTCATCACGACCTGCGGCTCCTGCCCGTAGTCGCGTTGCAAGGCGCGGCCCACGAGGTTGTTGAAGAGCTGATCCGTGCCGCCCAGCTCCACGTCCGCCTCCAGCGCCACGGAGTCGTAACCCTGGGTGAGGGGGTACAGCAGCTCATGGACACTGACGGGCGTTCCGGCGTTCAGCCGCTTGGTGAAGTCGTCGCGCTCCAGAATGCGGGCGACCGTGTAGCGGCTGGCGAGACGAATCACGTCCGCGTAACCCATCGGCTCCAGCCACTCGCCGTTGAAGCGCAGCTCCAGCACCTCGGGGTCGTCGCGCAGGATCAGCCTGCACTGCTCCAGGTAGCTCTGGGCGTTGGCGCGCGTCTCCTCCAGCGTGAGGGGCGGGCGGGTCTTCGACTTGCCGCTGGGGTCACCGATCATGGCGGTGAAGTCACCGATCAGCATGATGACCTTGTGCCCCAGGTCCTGAAACTGGCGCATCTTGCGGAGGATGACCGCGTGGCCCAGGTGCAGGTCCGGACGGGTGGGGTCGGCACCGAGCTTGACGCGCAGGGGCGCACCACGTTCCAGCTTGCGCCGCAGGTCATCCTCGGTCACGAGGTCCACGACGCCGCGCTTCAGGATGGCGAGTTGTTCTTCGATAGGAAGGTTCCGGCGGATTTCGTTCATGGGAACTCCAAAAAGAAGACGGCGCACTCGCTCTTTCGCAAATGCGCCGCTTCGGGGTTGGATTTCAGGCTAGAGCTGACCCGCCCACCTAGCGGCGGGGAGGATACGCACGTCGGGTCAGACGCCTCATGCGGAGCAGTGTAGCAAAAGGCGGCTCACGCTCTACCCTGACCCCGTGAAGACCATCCACGAACTCCGCGCCACCTTTCCCCGCCCGGGCCGCCTGGAGTGGATCGGCCTGCGCGAGATGCGGCGTGGCCCCGTGCGGAGCGTGACGGAGGCGCAGGCGCATCCCCTCGTCGGCCTGATCGGGGATCACGGGAAACAGGCTCCCGGCAGATTGCGCGCCCTAACCGGAGAACCGGGGGAGGCGGTGACTCCGACAAGCACCCGGCCCATCCCCGGCGGTCCCGGGCGGCGCCAGGTCACGCTCCTCCAAGCCGAACACCTGCCCGTCATCGCGGCGCTGGCCGGGCTGCAGGAAGCCACACCGGAGATGCTGCGCCGTAATCTCCTCGTGAGTGGAATTCCGCTGCTGGCCCTCAAGGACGCCCGGCTCCGTGTGGGCGAGGTCGTGCTGGAGGCGACGGGGGAGTGTCATCCCTGCTCCCGGATGGAGGAGACGCTGGGCGAGGGCGGCTACAACGCGGTGCGTGGACATGGCGGCCTGACGGCGCGGGTGATCTCGGGCGGCCTGATCCGGGTGGGCGACCCGGTGACGGTGTTGGAACCCGTTCCGGCGGGGAGGGACTGACCGTATGCTGGGGTGGTGAGCCGTTCGCGCCCCACCTCCGGTCGGTCCGCGGCCCTCGCGCTCGGGCGGCTCTTCGGGTTCCCGCGGCTGATCGTGGGATTAGGCGTCCTCAGTGCCTTCGCCTTCAGTCTGGCGCTCTTCATCGCGGCCATCGTGCAGGCGTACCACACCATCGGTGGGGCGCTCGGCCGTCTAGGTCAGGCGGACACGACCAAGGCTCTCCTGATCGCCGCCAGCGAGCAGGCCGACACGCTGCTCGTTGGCGTGGCCCTGCTGATCATCAGCCTGGGGCTCCAAGCCCTGTTCGTCGGGCAACTCCACAACGTCCCAGCCTGGTTGCACATCCGCACCTTCGACGACCTGAAGCAGAAGCTGCTCGGTGTAGTCGTCACGGCGCTGGCGGTGAACTTCTTCGCCGTGGCATTGGAGTGGCGGGCCGGGCCGGACATTCTGACGTACGGCGCTGCCATCGCCGCCGTCATTCTCGCGGTGGGGGCCTACAGCGTGATTCTGGGGCGTCAGAACCATTTTCCCGCCCCGGGAGAGGAGGGGCCGGATGCCCAGCCCCACCCTTGACGCCCGCCTGGAGGCCGCCCTGCACCTGATTCGCTCGGAGACCCACGCGGACATCGGCTCAGATCACGCCCACCTCCCCATCCGGCTGGTCCGGGAAGGCCGCGTGGGACGGTGCCTGGTGGTGGAACTGAACCCCGGCCCGCTGGCCCTGGCGCGGCGCAAGGTAGCCCAGGCACGCCTGGAAGAGCGCATCGAGGTCCGCGCCGGAAACGGCTTCGCGCCCCTGCGGCCCGGCGAGGTGGACAGCGCCAGCATGACGGGCCTGGGCGCGGGAACGATGGTGGGCATTCTGGACCGGGCGGGGGAGCAGCGGCCCCCCACGCTGGTCCTGCAACCCAACGACTCCCCCCGGCCCCTGCGGGTATGGGCACGTGAGCATAACTACCACCTGACCGCCGAGCGCCTCATCCACGGGTACTGGCCCTACCCTGTGCTGCGGCTGGACCACGCCGAGGGGCTCGACCCGGCCTACGCGGGCCTGCCCCTGAACGCCGCGCTACGTTACGGTCCTCACCTGCTGCGGGAAAAGTCCAGCTTGCTCCGCGAGCAGGTGGGGGCTGACATCGCCCGCCTGACTCCCCTCGCCGCGCCGGGCCGCACGGCGCAGGTGGAGCTGGAGGCCGCCCATGACGCCCTCAAAGTGCTGGAAGGGCAATAAAAAATCCGCCTCTTCGGGCGGTGATGTCAAAGAATATAGCGTGGAATGCAGGGGAAGTCAAATTATGCAGCCGAGAGTCAGGAGGAAGTTGATCTACCCGGGGCCAGCGCAGGTTTTTTGGTTTTTCCCCACTTCCGCGTGCAATTTCACAGCAGCAGGGCGAGGTGGTGTTCGGCGAGGTGGCCGCCCTCCGCGTTCTGCACGGCGTCGGGCTGGGTTCCCCAGAGCTGGAAACCGTGCCGCTCGTACAGCCGCCGCGCCGTGTGTTGCGTCTCCATGACGCCGAGGTGCAGCGAGGTCACGCCCGGCCACGCCCGCGCGTGGCCAATCCCGGCCCGCAGCAGCGCGTCCCCGCAGCCCTGGCCCCGCGCGGCGGGAAGGACCGAGACGCCAAACACGTTCGCGCGGTGGCTCAGCCGGGGCCGCGTCTCCCGGGCGACGGTCAGGAGGCCGACGAGGGCTCCGTGCTGAAAGGCCCCGAAGTTCGCCACCTCCGGCGTGGGATCCAGCCGGGCGGCAATCTCCGCGAGGGGCCGCGCCCCGAACTCCTCCGCCGTAGTGATAAAGGCCAGCGGGTCCATCTGCAGGGCCGAGAGGCGCACCTCCCGGTAGGCGGACGCGTCGGCGGCGGTCAGGAGGCGGACGGCGACGCACTCAGCCACGCGCCTCCTCCACGACGGCGGCCTCACCCAGCGGCACGACCTCGGCGGGGGTGGGGCGGGACTCGGCCACCGTGCGGTCGCGCCAGTTCAGGACGTGGCCCTCCGTGCGCACCCGGCGCGTGAGGGTCAGGTCGAGGTCGGTGACGAGCCAGCCGGGCACGTTCCATTCCCCCTGGGCCACCACTCCGTCCTCGGGGAGGTCGAGATCGGCGGGGGCGTAGACCGCCGCCTTCCCGGTCGCCTGCTCGACGGCATAGGTCCAGTCGGCGTCCGCGATCAGCGGGGCGTGGACGGCGTAGAGCTGGTTTTCCAGCGCGCGGGCCATGCTCCCCACCCGGACGCGGGTGTACCCGGAGCGCAGGCCGGTAAAGGACGGCACGATCAGGAGTTCCGCCCCACCCTCGGCGAACTGCCGGGCCAGGCCTGGGAATTCGCTGTCGTAACAGATGGCGACGCCAAAGCGAACCCCCTCGCCGCCGGGCAGGGGCAGCTCGAAAACCCGCACGCCCGCTCCGGGCTCAATGAACCACTCCTCAGCCTCAAAGCGGGTCATCAGCAGCTTGTCCTGGTGGCTGGCCTGGCCGTCCGGGCCGAAGACGTAGGCGCGGTTCACAAAGCCCTGCCCCTGGGCCACCGGAAAACTGCCCGCCACGATGGCGACCCTATGCTGGCGGGCCAGACGGGCGTGCAGGGCGGCAAAGTTCGGCAGGAGGGCTTGGAGCGCGGGCCGCATGGGCAGAATGTCGTGGTGCAGCTCGGGGGGCAGCAGACTCACGAGTTCAAGGGGGGCGTACTCGGGGAACACCAGCAGCTGGGCACCCTGTCCCGCCGCGTCGGCGACCCAGCCCGAAACCTTGGCCTCGTACGCTCCCCAACCCGGGTGAAAGTCCACCGGATACGCCGCCGCCGCCACACGCAACACCGTCATGGGCGGAGTGTAGCGGCTTGCCCGAGGCGGGGCGGGGGAAGCTGCCTCCCTTTCCCCTTCCTCAAGAGCCTTCTGCCGTGAGGCGGCGGCTCCGGGTGTAGCCTGACCCATGTCATCCGGCGGGTTCGAGGATCTTACCGATGGGGAAGTCGAGCGGCAGGCCGAACTGGAGGAACACTGGCAGGAGCGGCTGGAAGAGTCGGACCAGGCTACGGCGGCGCGCCTTGAGGAGGCTGGCCTGACCGGCAGGCTCCAGATCGGCGACGGCTTCCGATTCGCGTGGTTGCGGGGGGACGAGGTGATCGCCGAGTCGAACTTCCGGCAACGCTTCCCCGAGGCGTTCGAGGAGGCCGTGGGGCGGCTCCCGGCCCAGTACCGCGCTTGACCCGGGGCAGTCCGCCCGGCTCCCCATGACGGGCCTCGTCTGGCTGGCGCTGGACGGCATCGGCCACCCGCAGGGCGCGCCGAGGGGGTCCGTCTGGGAGATCGAGTTGCCCACGCTGCGGCCCCTGGTGGACTCGGGCCTGGCGCTCGACGCGACGCTCGGGGTGCCGGGCCTGCCGCAGTCGGGAACCGGGCAGGCGTGCTGGCTGACGGGGCTGGACGCGGTGCGCCACATGGGCGAACACTTCGGGCCGCACCCCGGCCCCACCCTTCAGCGGCTGCTGCGTGCCCGGGCGCTCCCCGGGCGGATCGTCCAGGCGGGCGGCCGGGCGGCGCTGGCGAATCACTACCCGCCCGCCTACTTCGCCGCGCAGGAACGGCGGCCCCGCATGGGTTGCTTCCCCTTCTCCTTCCTGGCTGCGGGCTTGGGCCTCAACCCGCCTGCGGTGCCCCCCGTGCCCGCCACTCTGGGGCTGGGGTATGCCGACCCCTGGCCTTCCCAGGAGCCGCTGGATGAGGTCACGCGGCTGGGGGCGGCTCTGGCGAGCGTTGCGCACGAGCACGACCTGATCGTCTGCGACCTGTGGTTCGGTGACCGCCTCGGACACATGGGCCGCGACCCCATCCCCTCCGCCGTCCTGGAAGCCGGGCGGGCCTACCTGGGGCGGGTGGACGCCCTGCTGCTGGGGCTCCTCGATGTGGGGGCAAGGGTAGTCCTGAGCAGCGACCACGGGAACCTGGAGGACCTGCGCCTCAGGACCCACACCGTCGCCCGGGTGCCGTTCGCCGGGGTCGGAGTGAACCTAGGTACCGCCCGGAATGTAGTGGAGGGGGGCCAGACCATCGCGGGCTGGTTCGGGGAACTGGGCGACAGTGACAGCAACGCGGAATTGTAACCCAAGCTGGACTATGCGGCCGAAGTTATCCACAGCCTTTTCCACAGCCCTTGTGGACAACTGTGGAAAAGGGGCGAGGGCAGAGGGCGCAGGACAGCCCGGGATAAGCGTCCTGAACGATGTTTTTCAGTGTTTATGGAAGCAACGAACGCGACCATAGACTTATCCACAGGTTCGCGTTTCACTGTGGATAAGTCCGCCGCCCCGCTTCCCGCGCTGCCTCAACGAAAGCCCGAACCCGCCCCGGGTTTTTCACGCCCGGCCTGTCCTCCAAGCGGCTCACAGCGTCCACCCCCGCCGGGTGCAGCACCCGGATCGCCTCCGCCACGTTCTCAGGACCCAGACCCCCGGCCAGCCACGCACCGGGCGGAAAGACATCCCGCAGGTCCTCCCAGTCGAGCGGTACTCCACCCCCCGGCTCGGGCGCGTCCACCATCAGGGTCACGGCGGGGTCCTCCAGAACTTCCAGCACGTCCGCCCGCCCCAGGTCAGCGGGGCGCAGAACGCGCAGAACGGGATGATAACGGGCCACCTCCCGCACGTAAAGACTTGACAGCGGGCCGTGGAGCTGCACGGCGCTTACCCGCGCCGCCTCGGCCAAGCGCAGAACCTCGTCCAGCCCCTGGTTCAGGAACACGCCGACCCGTCCCACCGTCGGACCGACCACCAGGCCCGCCTCCCGCGCCATCCCGGACGACACGAGCCGCCGACTGACCGGCGCGAAGATGAAGCCCAGCGCGTCGGCCCCCGCCCCCGCGGAGAGGAGCGCGTCGTGGACGGACGTGGTGCCGCAGACCTTGACGCGGATCAACGTCCGGCCTCCAGGGCCGCCACCCGTTCCTCCAGGTCGCGGACGCGGCGGGTCAGGGCCACCAGCAGCAGCGCGTAGTGGTCGTACAGCTTGGGGCGTTCCAGCCGGGCCTCACCGGACATCCATTCGCCCAGCAGCCGCTCGGCCTCGCGCAGCACCTCCTCGTCGGGCACGTCGCGGAAGTTCCGTTCCCCGAGGATGGTCCGGGCGAAATTGAGTTCGCGGTCGGTCATGGCCGCATTCTGGCGCAGTGTCGGGAGGCTGGGGGTGTACGGTAAACGCTGGAGGCCCCATGAGCAAGCTGCCCGCCCTTCTGCTCAGCGCCCTCCTCATCTGTTCCCCGGCGTCCGGCTCCCCGGTGGCGTGGGAAAGCCACCAGATGCTCTTCTCCAGCGAGCAGGAAAGTGCCTCGGGGTATTCCCTGCGGACCCGGAGTGTCAGCGGACGCCTCGGCATCACCCGGAACGTGACCTACAGCCTGAGCTTCCGGGGCGGACGGGTGAACGCCGGGGCAGAACGCTGACGGCAGGCTGCTTCTCAGGTCAGCTCAACAAAGATGACGTGATGCTGTTGCAGAACGTGGGGCGCGTGGAGTTCCATATCCCCTCGCGGGGCTGCCCCCACCGCTGAGCCAGGCGGGATGGGGAGAGGAACTGAACCTTCCTTCGCCCGACTTTTCCTGCAAGCGGGGTGTAAGAGCCGCTGACCTAACCTGACTCGTGCTGACCGAGGTCCAACGCCAACTCGACCGCCTGGGGCTGAGCGCGGATTCACCCCCCAGCGTCGAGGAGTGGCGCGCCTTTTTGGCAGCTCTGGACACCTCAAGCCCTCCCACGGAAACGCTGGCCTCCTGGCACCACCAGGCCGTCGAGAACTCGCCGGGTCCCCTCTTCGTGATGAACCGGGAAGGCCGGGTGCGGGGCGGGAACCTGGCCTTCCTGACCCTGTTCGGACGCGGCAGCCCCGGGCGGCATTACGAGTCTTTGTGCCCCCCCGCGGAGGCGGCACGGCTGACGGAACTGATCACCCGGGTCTTCGAGGGGGAGGTGCTGGAGGGCATCAGCGTCGAGTTTCACCTCCCGGACGGCACGCCGCGCTTCATGCTCGCGCACCTGTACCCGTCGCGGGGCGGGGACGGCCGAATTGACGGGTGCATCCTCGCCTGCACGGACGTGACGGAGCGGCACCGGAAGGCCGAGGCGCTGGAGGAGCGCTACCGCTCGTACGAGACGATCCTGAACGCGGTGCCCGCTCCGCTGGCGGTGTTCGACCGTCAGCAGCGCTACCTGTTCTGCAACCCCAGCGCCATCGCCAACGACGAGATTCGCGCCTGGGTCATCGGCCGCGATGATTTTGAATACTGCGCCCACCGCGGGTTTTCCCCCACCCTGGCCCAGAAACGCCGCGAGCAGTTCGAGGCGGCAGTGCGGCAGCGGGGGCCGATCTTCTGGGAGGAGCACTTCACCCTGCCGGACGGCAGCGTCCGGCACATGCTGCGCTGCCTGAACCCGGTGTTCTCGGCGGGGGGAGAGCTGGACCTCGCCATCGGGTACGGCCTGGACATCACCGACCGCAAACAGGCCCTGGAGGAGCTGGCGGGGCTCAACCGCGAGCTGGAGACGGTCAACCGCAGGTTGCGACACGACGCCCTGCATGACGCCCTGACTGGGCTGCCCAACCGCACCCTGCTGCGTGACCGGTTAGAGCAGGCGCTCACCCGCGTCCGAGAGACGACCGGACCCAGTTTCGCGGTGCTGTTCCTGGACACCGACCGCTTCAAGATGATCAACGACTCGCTGGGGCATCCGGCGGGGGACGCGCTGCTCGTCGCGCTGGCGGGGCGGCTCCAGGCCGAACTGCGCCCCACCGACACGGTCTCCCGGCTGGGCGGGGACGAGTTCACCCTGCTGCTGGAACCTCTGGAGGAAGCGAGCTACGCCCGGGAGGTCGCGGAGCGCATCGGGGCGGCGCTGCGTCAGCCCTTCGTGGTGCAGGGGCACGAGCTGCTCGTCTCGGCCAGCATCGGGCTGGTGCTCGGCGACCCGGGGTACGAGTCGGCGACGGCGGTGCTGCGCGACGCGGACATCGCCATGTACCGGGCCAAGGCGCGCGGCGGCGCGGGCTACCAGGAATTCACGCCCGAGATGCGCGAGCGGGCCGTGGGCCGCATCAGCCTGGAACGCGACCTGCGCCGGGCCGTTCGTCAGAGAGAACTGCGGGTGCTCTACCAGCCCATCGTGGCGCTGAACTCCAGACGCATGGTGGGGTTCGAGGCGCTCGTGCGCTGGCAGCATCCCGTCCAGGGCCTGCTCCCACCCTCCGCCTTCATCGAGCTGGCCGAGGAGACCGGGCTCATCCTCGACCTCGACCGTTGGGTGCTGCGCGAGGCGTGTGCGCAGATGCTCGCGTGGCGGCGGCCCGGGGAGGTGCCCCTGGGGCTGTGCGTCAACTTCTCGGGGCGGCATTTCGCGGCCCCCGACGTGTACTCCTCGCTGGCCCAGGTGCTGGACGAACTGGGGTTCGAGCCCCGGGCCCTCAAGCTGGAACTCACCGAGGGCGTGCTGCTCCAGCACTCGCAGACGATCGGTGAGACGCTGGCCCGCATCCGGGAGCTGGGCGTGGGGCTGTCCATCGACGACTTCGGCACCGGGTACTCCTCGCTGGGGTACCTGCAGTCCTACCCGGTGGACACCCTCAAGATCGACCGCTCCTTCATCAACCGCATGCTGGGCAGCGAGGAGAGCGCCGAACTCGTGCGGACCATCATCACGATGGCGAAGAACCTGCGGCTGCGGGTGGTCGCCGAGGGGATCGAGTTCCCCGCCCAGCTCGAAAGGCTGCGCGCCCTGGGCTGCGACTACGTGCAGGGGTACCTGCTCTCGCGGCCCCTGTCGGCGGCGGACGTTCCGGCTTACCTGAACCGCGAACGCGCCGCGCGGCCCGGAGAACTCCTGCAACCGGGCTAGCCTGGCGGGTCTGCCACGGGCTTCGAAACAGGGTGGGGCGTGCCCCCTGTCACGCGCCCCCCGGCACCCCCGCCTCCGCGAAGGTCCGCATCTCGCGCAGGGTGGCCGCCGCCGAGAGGAGCAGCGGCGCGGCCAGCACTCCGCCCGTGCCCTCACCCAGGCGCAGCCCCAAGCGGAACATCGGCTTGAGGCCCAGGTGGGCGAGTTGCGGGGCGTGCCCGATCTCGGCGCACTCGCCTGACGGGAACAGGAAGTCCCGGAGGTGCGGCGCGAGGGCCACGCCCACGAGCGCTGCCGAGCCCTCCACGAAGCCGTCGAGAATGACGGCGCGGCGGGACGCGGCGGCCTGGAGCATCATCCCCAGCATCGCCGCGATCTCGAATCCGGCCAGGTCGGTGAGGACGCCGAGGGGGTCGGCGGGGACGCTGCCCGCGCGGCCCAGCCCCTCCCGCACAGCCTGCACCTTGCGTGCCAGCGTCTCGTCATCCACCCCGGTGCCCCGCCCCGTCACTTCCGCAGGGTCCAGGTTCAGCAGCCGGGCGGTGAGGGCGGCGGCAGGCGTGGTGTTCCCGATGCCCATCTCGCCGGGAACCAGCAGGTCGGCGCCCTCCCCGATGGCCCGCCGGGCCAGCGCCGCGCCCGCCAGCACCAGGGCCTCCGTCTCCTCCCGGGTCATGGCGGGCTCGCGGCGCAGGTCACGGGTGCCCCGGCGCACGGCTGCCCGGACCAGCCGGGGATGGTCGGGCAGCTCCGCGTTCACCCCCGCGTCCATCACGTACACCCGCGCCCCCACCATGCGGGCAATGGCGTTCACGGCGGCTCCTCCCGGCCCCGCGCCCGTGTCGGCCAGGAAGTTCGCCACCATCGCGGGCGTGACCTCGGGTGGGTAGGCACTCACGCCCCCGGCCGCGACCCCGTGGTCCCCCGCCGCGACGAGCACCGCCACGCCGCGCGGGTGGGGCTTTTCGGTCCCGAACACGCCCGCCAGCCGCACCGCCAGCTCCTCCAGGTCGCCCAGCGCCCCCGCGGGCTTGGTGAGCTGGGCCTGCCGCTCCCGGGCCGAGCGCATGGCGGCGGGGTCGGCAGGCCCAATGGCAGAGATCAGGGTGGCGAGGTCGGGGTGGAGGGGGTCAGTCATGGGGCTCCTTCGGGGGTCAGGGGTTCGAGGTGGAGGGCTTGAGTTGGAGGGGGAGGCCGCTCACGAGGAGCCACGCCTCGTCACTCACTGCGGCGGCGCGTTGGTTCACCCAGCCGAGGACGTCCCGGTAGCGGCGGGCGAGGGCATTGTCGGGCACGATGCCGAACCCCACCTCATTGGTCACGAGGAGAGTCAGTCCGGGATGGGCACGAGCTGCGGCGAGAAGCTCGTCGGCCCGCGCGAGAATAGCCCCGTCGGGCAGATCCGCCAGCAGCAGATTGCTCACCCACAGGCTCAGGCAGTCGAGGAGGACGGTGGGGGTGGCGGCCTTCCGAAGGGCCCCCGGGACATTCATGGGTTCCTCGACTGTCACCCAGCCCGTCGGGCGGTCCGCGCGGTGGCGGGCGATGCGGGCCCCCATCTCGGCATCGAGGGCCTGTGCCGTGGCGAGGTCCGTCACGCCCCCTCCAGAGCTGGCGGCGCGGCGCTCGGCAAAGGAACTCTTGCCGCTGCGGGCGCCGCCGGTCACGAGGACGAGCACAGCCCACCCCTCATGAGGTCCGAGCCCAAGGCCGTGTGAGTCCGGCCCACCCCGCCCTCTCCAGGCGCATCCGTCACGGGGGCGAGCGGCGGGAACTGGCGTCTTCCCCCCAAGAGCACGCCTCCACCAGCCGCGCGGCCATCTCCTCCGTGGCCCCGTGATGGACGTGCAGGTAGCTGGCGAGGACGTTTCCGTGGGCGTAACCCTCATCGACCCGCGCCCCAGTGTGATCGGTCCAGGTGTAACCGGGATGGGTGGGCGAATGTGTCAGGACACTGTGGTGGAACTCGTGCCCGCGCAAGACCTGGCCTGCCGGGGCGATGGGAGAGTCAGTCAGGGCCGTCGCCTCCCGGTAGCCCAGCGTGAGGCGGGGAGCCATCCGGGTGCGGTAGGGAATGACCCCGCACATCTCGAAGACCTGCCCGCCCGCGTCCTCCAGCGTCTCGGCCAGGTACATCAGGCCGCCGCACTCGCCGATCACGGGACGGCCACGGGCGGCGAAGGTGCAGATGGCCGCCCGCATGGACGTGTTCGCGCTCAGTTCCGCCGCGTGCGCCTCGGGGTAGCCGCCGCCCAGCAGCAAACCCCCCGCGCCGGGCGGCAGGCCCGCGTCCCGCAAGGGGCTGAAGGGGATCAGGTCGGCCCCCGCGTCCCGCAGGGCGTCGAGCGCGTCCGGGTAATAGAAGTGAAACGCCTCGTCATGGGCGTAGGCGAGGACGGCGCGGCGTCCCGGGGAAGGGGTGGGCAGGGGGACGCGGAGCGTGGGGGCTTCCGAGACGTCCAGCAGGGCGTCGAGCTTGAGGTTGGCCGCCGCCCGCAGCACCTCCCCCTCGTTCCAGCTCGCCTGTTCGGCGCTCAGCAGGCCGAGGTGTCGCTCGGGGAGGTGGAGGGTGGGGTCGTGGGTCACGAACCCCAGTGTGGGCAGGCCGATCTGCGAGAGGGCTACCTCGCACAGCGCCGCGTGCCCGGCACCCGCCACCCGGTTGAGGATGACGCCGACCACGTTCAGATCGGGGCCGAAGTCCCGCAGGCCCTGTGCCACCGCCGCGACCGTCCGCGCGCTGCCCGAGGCGTCGATCACGAGCACGACCGGCGCCGCCAACCGCCGCGCGAGGTCCGCGGTCGAGTGTTCGTCGCTCGCCGGGTCACGCCCGTCGTACAGGCCCATGACGCCCTCCAGCACGCTGATATCGGCGTTTGCCGCCGCACGGGCGAACAGCACACGCAGGCGTTCCGGGGCGAGCAGGAACGAGTCGAGGTTGCGGGTGGGCTGACCCGCCGCCCGGGTCAGGTGCGTGGGGTCGAGGTAGTCCGGCCCCAGCTTGAAGGGCGCGACCCGGAGCCCCCGGTGCCGCAGGGCCAGGCACAGCAGGGAGGCGACGGTGGTCTTCCCGCTGCCTGAATGAGGGGCGGCCAGGACGAGGCGCCTCACGTGGGGCCTGCTGTTTCAGAGCGGGGCAGGGTCATGCCCTCGCCCCGGTTCTCAGCGCAGCAGGGGGGCCTGCGGGTAGGCGGTGATGTGCTCGTCGAGCGTGACCAGCCGCAGCCCTTCCTCCAACGCCTGGGCCACCAGCATCCGGTCGAAGGGGTCGCGGTGTGTCCAGTCGAGCCCCCCGGCGCGGACGACATGTGGGGGCGTGATGGTCAGCACCTCGGCCCCCAGCCGCGCGGCGACGCCGGGAAAGTCGCTCAGGAGTGGGGCAGCCTCGGGAAGTTTGCCCGCGTGATACTTGATGGACATTTCCCAGGCATTCACGGCGCTCAATACGGGTTGGTGCTCCGGGTCGAGCAGCCGGGCGCACAGGGGAGGGGGAAGAAGGTCGGGTTTGAGTGTTGCCCACAGCAGAATGTGGGTGTCGAACAGCAGCCTCACTCCCAGTCCGCCAGTTCTTCCTCGGAGAGGGGACGCATCGTCTCCCGGGCGAACTCCTCACTGATCTCCACCTGTCCCGCCAGGAAGCCGAACTCGCGTGGACGGGACGGCGCCAGGGGCACGAGCCGTGCGTAAGGTTTCCCGGCCTTGGCAAGGATGATCTCCTCGCCCTGGTGGGCCCGTTCGACCAGCTTCGAAAGCTGCGTTTTGGCCGCATGGATGTTGACAAGCTCGGGCGTGAACTAAGTTTAGTCCACTCGGCCTGAAGAAACGTGAAGAAGCGTGAGCGCATGGAAACTCCGACGTGCGGTGGAGCGGCAGCAGGAGCGGGCGCACCACAATCCCACCCCGACCGGGGTGGGGCAGAGGTCAAGTTGGCTCGGGATTCGGCCCTCTGACGGCGAGAGGTGCCCCACTGCATTCGGGGTGTCCCAGGATGGCATTCGAGCTCACGGGGTTCTCCCCCGCAGACCGCTGCACGACAGCGCCGGACTCTCACCGGACTTCCCCATTCCCGGGTCCGGCCATGCTAACAGAGACAGCCGCTGGCCCCCGCGCTCAAAAGCCAACGGTTCAGGGTGCTACCGTGCCAGGCGTGTCGGCCCTCCCCTCCACCCCTGCCTCCTCCCCCCGGGGGAATACCCGCGAGCTGCTCACGCTCGCCGGGCCGCTGATGCTCTCGAACCTCGCCTACACTGCGGTCGGCTTTACTGACACCCTGCTGATGGGCCGCCTGGGGGTGGTCGAGGTCGGGGCGGTGGGCTTTGCCAACATCTGCCTGCTCACGCTCGTGCTGCTGTTCCGGGGGAGCCTGAACACCGCCTCGACGTTCGTGGCCCGGGCGCTGGGGGCGGGAGACACCGCCGGAGTGCGCCGCTGGACGAGCGTGTTCCTGGGCTGCGCGCTCGTCGGCGTGCCGCTGGCCCTGGCGGGATCCGCTCTCCTCGACGGCCTGTTCGCCCTGCTGCGGCCCGAGCCCGGCATCACCGCCGTCGCCCGGACCTACGCGCACATCCGGGTGTGGGAAATCCCGGTGCTCCTGATGGGCAGCGCGGCCCTCTCCGTCATGGTGGGGCTGGGCAACACCCGCACGCCCATGCGGCTCGCCTGGCTGGTGGTGGTCGTCAACGCCGCATTGGCCCTGCTGTTCATCTTCGGCTTCGGGTGGGGTGTGGCCGGGGCTGCCTGGGCCGCCGTGATCGCCGTGACCCTTCAGAACGGCTTGGCGCTGCTGCTCCTGGGCCGCCTGCACGGGCCGCGCTTCGGGCCCTTCCGGCTGGCGCGGCCCACCCGGGGGGAGCTGGGAAGCCTCGCGCGGGTCAGTCTGCCCGCGGGCGTCACCGAACTCGCCGACGTGAGCGCCTTTACCGCCTTCCAGGGGGTCCTCTCCCGCCTGGGTCCCACCGAACTGGCCGCGTCGCAGATCGCCCTCCAACTCGCCAGCCTGGGCTTTCTGCCCGCCTTCGCCCTTGCCTCGGCCACGGCAAGCCTCCTTTCGCGGGCCCTGGGCGCGGGCCGTCCCGAGATCGCCACCCGCATCGGCTGGCGGGGCACCGGGCTCGCCGCTGCCTTTATGGGCGTGCTGGGTGTCCTGTTCCTCACGCTGCCCCATCCCCTCATCGGCCTGTTCAACCGCAGCCCCGAGGTGCTCGCCGTGGGCACGAGCGTTCTGGCGGTCATGGCGGCCTACCAGATTCTCGATGGGGTCGCCATCGTCCTCGGCGGGGCGCTGGGTGGGGCGGGTGACACCCGCTTCCGGCTGATCGTGACCCTGACGGGCGCGTGGCTGGTGATGGTGCTGGGCGCCTCCTGGCTGGCCCCGCGCTACGGCGTGACGGGGGCGTGGAGCGCCGCGCTCGTCTTCATCGCCCTGGCTGCGGTCGCGTACATTGTGCGCTTTGCCTCCGGCCGCTGGCGCCGGATTCGGCTCTGAGGGAGCATTAGGACACTGGTCCTGCAAAGGTGGCGATGACGGGCGCGTGGTCCGAGGGCCGCTCGTGCCGCCGGGGCTCCGGGTCCACCGTGCAGGCCCGGCACTCCGCCGCCAGCGCCGACGACACCAGGATGTGATCGATCCTCAGGCCCCAGTTGCGGGGAAAGGCCAGCCGCCCGTAATTCCACCAGCTAAAGACCCGTTCGGGCTGCTCGAACAGCCGGAAGGCGTCGTGCAGGCCCAGGCCCAGCAGGGCGCGGAAGGCTTCCCGCTCGGGCTCACTCACGAGGACCTGGCCCTCCCAGCGTCCCGGGCTGTGGACGTCCCGGTCCTCGGGGGCCACGTTGAAGTCTCCGACTACCGCCAGCCGCTCATGTGCGGCCAGTTCACCGCGCAGCCACTCGCGCACGGCGGCCAGCCACTCCAGCTTGTAGGCGTACTTGGGTGAGCCGACCTCCTGCCCGTTGGGGACGTACAGGCACACCACCCGCACCCCGCCCACCGTCGCCGCGATCACCCGTCGCTGCTCGTCCTCCAGACCGGGCACGCCGACCTGCACCTCCTCCAGCGGCAGGCGGGAGAGGAGCGCGACCCCGTTGTAGGTCTTCTGGCCCGAGAACGCCGCCGAGTATCCCAGCGCCGCGAAATCGGCGGAGGGAAAGCGGTGGTCCTCCAGCTTGGTCTCCTGGAGGGCGAGCACCTCAGGGCCCTGGCTCTCCAGCCACGCGAGAACCTGCGGGAGGCGCACGTTCAGAGAATTGACGTTCCAGGTGGCGAGTTTCACCAGGACCTGCCGGGTGTGGAAAGGGGAGCAGCCCGCATGGGGGGATGATGGCACGGCCTCCTCACCCCGGCGCCGTGAGTCGGGTCAGCCACCAGTCCTCCCCCGCACGGCTGAGGGTGGCGATTCCGCCCGGCCTGACCTCCACCGCACGCAGCCCCACCGTGAGGCGCAGGGCGGCCAGGATCACACCCGCGTGGGTGAAGGCGACGACCTCAGCCGTGTCGGGAAGAGTCTCCAGCCAGCGTCCAATCCGCCCGTGAAAGCCGCGCCCCGTCTCCCCCCCGGGCGGCCCCCTGTCCCCCGCTGGATCGGCCAGACTCTCGATCCAGCCCCGCGGCGCCTCCCCGAACTCCGCCTCCAGTTCCGCCCAGGTGCGCCCCGACATCACGCCGAAGTGCGCTTCCGCCAGATCGGGGACGCGGGTGGCCTGCGGAAACCCGGCGAGCGCGGCGGTCTCCCGGGCACGCAGGCTGGGGGAGGTGAGAGCGAGCGCGTCCGGGGGCAGACGCAGTGAGGCAGCGAGTTCCCGGCCCAGCCCGGAGAGTGGCGCGTCCTCCCCCTCGCGCGGGTAACGCCGCTGGGCATTGGGCAGGGTGGGCGCGTGCCGGACGAGGTGCAGGGTGAGCACGGTCAACGGCCCCAGGCAAAAGCACACAGTGCCAGGAGTTCCCCGGTGACGATGAGCAGGCCGTACACGTCCCCGCTCAGACCACCCCCCAGCCGGGAGGCCGCGAACCGGGCGGCGAGCAGCACGCCAGCGAGGGCGGCGAGCGCGGCGACCCACGCCCCCGGCAGCAACAGGGCGGGCAGGGCGAGGAGCAGCGCCGCACCCCAGCGCCCCTCCCGCGAGCGTGCCCCCAGCGACTCCTCCCGCGCCGCCGGGTAAAGGTTCATGGGGACCAGCACGAGCAGCCGCGCGACCACCGCCGCGACGAGGGGCGCGAAGGCGGGCAGCCCGGCGGCGAGCAGGCTCCAGAGGGTCAGCAGCGCCAGCCCGCCCGTCGCCAGCCCGAAGGCCCCGACATGCACGTCCCGCAGAATCTCCAGCCGCCGCGCCGGGCTCTTCATGGCGAAGAGGGCGTCGGCGCTGTCCACCAGCCCGTCGAAGTGCAACATTCCCGTGACGGCCAACCACACGCCGACCGCAAGCGCCGCACGCACCCCATTCGGCAGAGGCAACGGCAGCAGGAGCGTCAGCGCGACGACCCCGCCCACCGCGTACCCCGCCAGGGGGTAAAAGGCGCTCGCCCGGGCAAAGTCCCCCTCCCGCACCCCCTGAACATGGGGCAGGGGCAGGGTGGTCAGGAAGGTGAGGGCGAGGTGCGCGGCGTCCAGTTGCCGTCGCCAGATGGGGCGGGGGTCGGTCACGCCCCGGATGGTCGCACAGATGGTGGTGCTCCTCGTTTACGGCCCGGCGTGCTCTTCCCCGTGGACCTGCACCTGTGCGGCCACACTCAGCGCCAGCGTGAGGGCCTGTTCCCCCGGCAGGCTGACCGTCAGCGTGCCCAGCGCGGCGTCCACCTGGCGGAGGGTGACGGCCACCCCGGGCGTCAGGCCCGCCGTCACGAGGGCCCGCAGGCCCGCGGCGTCGGTGTCCGGGACGCGGGAAATGGTCGCCCCCTCTCCCGGCGCGAGCTGCGTCAGGCGGCACTCGGCCCGGGCGGGCAACTCCCCCGCGAGCGTCGGGATGGGGTCGCCGTGCGGGTCATGGGTGGGGTCCCCCAGCCAGGCAGCGATCCGCGCCTCCAGCCGCTCGGAAAGGGCGTGTTCCAGCCGCTCGGCCTCCTCGTGGACCTCGTCGAGGGGTACGCCCAGCGCCCGGTGCAGGAAGAGTTCAAGCAGGCGGTGGTGGCGCAGCACCTCCAGCGCCACCCTCTGGCCCTCGGCGGTCAGGCTGGCCCCCTGGTACGGCGCGTGCGCCACCAGCCCCTGCTCGCTGAGCTTGCGGAGCATCCCGGTTGCGCTCGCAGGCACCACGCCCAGCGCGTCGGCCAGCGCCTGCGTGTTCACCTTGCCGTTCTGCCCCAGCAGGTACAGATGCTTGAGGTAGTCCTCGGCAGAGGGGGAAAGCACGCGGGCCGTCATGGGCATATTTTAGGTGGAACGAAAAGAGGACGGGCAAGCAGGAGGTGAGGTGGCCTGTGATGACGGCCGGGGTCGCCGCAAAGTCGCGGGGCGAGTACAGGCTGGTTTGATTCCTGTGCGGTGCCGCTCTGTGAGTCCAGCCCTGCGGACCATCCCCCTTGGGACGCTTGGTGCGAGGTGAAGATGGGCGAGGTGAACTTTTCGTTGTCTGGCACGAGGACGAGCGGCTCAAGCCTTCAAGGGGAGGCCACAGCCTCGGGTGCCTGGCTCCCCTCTCAGGGAGCTGTGAGCAAAGCTGACTGAGGGGTTGACCACGGCCTGCCCTTGCAACACCTCACCCTCAGCGTCTTTTCCCCAGGCTGGCGGGAAGATCCGGCGATGCATCCTCCGTCCCCCCGCCGTCCATCCAGGCCGCCCGGAACTTTTTCCGGACTCCCTCCCTCCTACCCTGTGAGGCAGCCTTGGACGACCTGACGGACGAGCAACTCGTGCCCCTCGCGGCGCACCCCGGGCCGCGACGGGAGGTGGCCTTCGAGGCGCTCGTGCGGCGCCACGCCGGGCGGGTTCACCGGGTGGCGGCGGGGACCGTTGGACCGGGGGCGGCCGACGATGTGGTGCAGGAGGTGTTTATCAGTGTGTACCGACATCTGGGGAGCTTTCGCGCCGAGGCGAAGTTCACGACCTGGCTGCACCGGGTCACCCTGAATGCCTGTCACAAGGCGCTCGCCGCGCGGTCCCACCTGCCGCTGGAGGAGACCCCCGAACCCGCCGCCCCACACAGCCCCGTCCGGGCGGGGGAACAGGCCGACCTGCGCGCCCGCCTCGCCTGGGCCATGCGCCAACTTCCGCCCGAGCAGCGCGACGCGGTGACCCTGCGCGAACTCTCGGGCCTGGACTACGCCGAGATCGCCGAGGTGCTGGGCATCGAGCTGGGCACCGTCAAAAGTCGCATCAACCGGGGACGCGCCGCCCTGAAGGCGCTCCTCACGGGCATCGGAGTCACTCCATGAACGATCACGAACTCGACACCCTCTTCGCGCAGGCCAGGCTGGAGACTCCCGCCGACGCTGGGGCCGCCGAACGTTTCCTCGCCTGGCATCGGTCGGAGGCCGCTCCCGACGTCCCTCTCAGGCCCCACTCCCGCTCCGTGCGTTGGCCGCTGCTTCTCGGCTGTGCCGCCCTGCTCACCGGGGCGTTCGTGCTGCGCCCAGCTCCGACCCTTCCCGCCAGTGCCGCCTATGACGCTTATCAGGCGGCCCTGGGTGACGGCTGGTAGGTCGCCTCCAGCCAAGAGAAAACCCCCGCCGGGCGGGGGCAGAAGGTCCTGTTGGATGAATTCAGGCGGCGAGTTCGGCCTGGATGACTTCGAGCAGGCGGCCACCGGACAATTGCCGGACGATCTGGCCGCGCAGCGCGTTCGCATGGTCTAGGCCCAGCTCCTCAATCAGCCGGACGAAGTCGATTTCCTGGTAGTGACGCTCGGTGTCGGCCTGCGCGTAGAAGAAGTAGGAGACAAGCTCCTCCAACGTCAGTTGGGACATGCCATTAAGGTACTCTTCATTCCTGACAAATACCTTAATCGTTGAACATTTCATGTTGAGGGGTTAGAGCCCTTTCTCCCAGGTTATCCACATCGCCTCCGGGACATAGCCGAGGCGGGTATTCACGCGCAGCATGGGGAGGTTGAGGACCGTGCCGCCCGTTCCCGCGTGTGTATATCCCTCTTCCCGTGCCCAGGCGAGCGCCGACGCCTTGACCAGGGTGGCAAGGCCGCGCGAGCGGTGGGTGGGGTGGGTTACGGTCTGTTCGCTCTCAACTCCCGCGCCCTGGGGAGTCAGCGGGGTCCAGGCGACGATCTCGCCGCGGTAGCGGACGACAAATGTGGCCTCCTCTCGCCGGACCATCTCCCGCAGTTCGGCATGGTCAGTGGATCGGGGGTGGTCGTGGGATTGCGCGGTGCGTCCCGCACGCCCACCCCGTACAGCGCGTGCAGGGCGTCGCAGTCCGCCTCCGGGGCGTCCGGGCTCAACCGCTCGACCTCGTAGCCTTGCAGGCACAGCCGCTTTTCAAGGGGACGGAAGCGCCCGAAGTCGACCCCGCCGAGTTCCAGATGCGCTCCCCACGACTGCCAGGCGTTGCGAAACCCTGCCGCGTGAAAAAAGTCCATCTTCTCCGGCCAGTCCTCGCGTGTCACCCCCAAGAGACGCGTGAAGCCGCCTGGAAGTTGCGACAGGGCCGCCAGATACAACGCCGAGAAAACGGTCCCGTCTCCCGCCAGGTCGAGCCGAAGGGCGTCCGGTGTGGCCGGGCCGAAGGGGCCGAGGTGCAGGGTTGCCACAACCTCGCCCCCACGCTCCGCCACGAGGCGCAGCCGCCGGGATTCGGCCCTCTCGCGGAACTGCTCGGCCGTGTAGGTCCAGTGCCCCCGCACGCCCTCCGTCACGAGCCGCGCAACCACGGGGGCGTCGATGTTCTGAAAGGGGCGCAGGACCAGGGCCGTCTCTGTCGGGGGTGGGGCAAAACCATTCATGCGGCCATGGTGTGGCAGGACGAGGTTGAAACGCGAATGCGAGAGGTACGCCAGATGGCGGAGGAGTGTATATGCGCCCCCTCTCCCCAGTCCCGGCCCTCTATCTATCGCTGCCGCCCCCATACACCCCAACTCATACTCAGGTCACATTCACGTACTGACTTGACAGGATTACGCTCATGCCGTATTATGCTTCTACCGGAATGGAAGTGCCGCAGTGTGCTTGTTCCCCTGACCGGAGGGAGCCGAGTGCCCCCAAAGTTTTCTTCAGACCATGTCCCTGCCTGTTTCCGGTGGGGGCATGTGCCTTTTGGGAGATTTGTCTGGCCCCCGGGTAAAGACAGACCGAACGGGCCACTTTTCCGGGGGGATTACACTGGCCGCATGACCGCGACCCAACAGCAACAGAGCGTGGACCAGCTCAGCGTGAACACCATCCGCACGCTGTCCATCGACGCCGTGCAGCAGGCCAACAGCGGGCACCCCGGCGCGCCGCTGGGAGCTGCGCCGATGGGCTATGTGCTGTGGCAGCACTTTCTGCGCCACAACCCGAAAAATCCCGAATGGGCTGGGCGCGACCGCTTCGTGCTGTCGGCGGGGCACGCCTCCATGCTGATCTACTCGCTGCTGCACCTCACCGGGTACGACATGCCGCTGGAGGACATCAAGCGCTTTCGCCAGTGGGGCAGCAAGACGCCGGGGCACCCCGAGTTCTTCCACACTAAGGGGCTCGACGCGACCACGGGGCCGCTCGGTCAGGGCGCGGCGATGACGGTCGGCATGGCGATGGCCGAGCACCACCTCGCCGCCCGCTACAACCGCGAGGGCTTTCCGATCTTCGACAACTACGTGTATTCCATCCTGGGTGACGGCGACCTCCAGGAGGGCGTGAACCACGAGTCGGCCGCGCTCGCCGGGCACCTGAAGCTCGGCAAGCTGATCTGGCTGCACGACGACAACTCGGTGCAACTCGACACCGCCACCGACAAGACCACGGACGAGGACACCGCCGAGCGTTACCGTGCCTACGGCTGGGAGGTGCTGCGCGTCGAGGACGGCAACAACCTGAACGAGATTGAGGCCGTGATCCGCCAGGCGCGCGAGAACATGGACCAGCCGACCCTGATCCAGGTCCGCACCATCATCGGCTTCGGCAGCCCTCGCGCGGGCACGAGCAAGGCGCACGGCGAGCCGTTGGGGGCCGAGGGCGTGGCGGCGACCAAGGCCGCGCTGGGCTGGGACTACCCGCCCTTCACGGTGCCAGACGAGGTGCGCGCGAACATGGACGCGACCGAGCGGGGCGCGAAGCTGGAGGCCGACTGGCAGGCCATGTTCGACCGTTACCAGGAGGCATACCCCGACCTCGCCGCCGAGGTGATGGCCCTCCTGAAGCGCGAGTTGCCCGAGAACCTGGAGGCTGCCCTGCCCACCTTCGAGTCCGGCGGCAAGGGCGTTGCCACCCGCAACGCGAGCGGCGAGGTCATCAACGCACTGGCGAAAGTCGTGCCCGGCCTGATGGGCGGCAGCGCGGACCTCAGCGGCAGCACGAAGACGACGATCAAGGATGGTGGAGAACTGCTGCCCGGTCACTACGAGGGCCGCAACATCTACTTCGGCGTGCGCGAGTTCGGCATGGCCGCCGCCGGAAACGGTCTGGCGCTGTACGGCGGCCCGCGCCCGCTGGTGGGCACCTTTCTGGTGTTCGCCGATTACCTCAAGCCCGCCTTCCGCCTCTCGGCGCTCCAGATGCAGCCCGTGACCTACGTGCTGACCCACGACTCCATCGGCCTGGGCGAGGACGGCCCCACCCACCAGCCCATCGAGCAGCTCGCCATGCTGCGCGCGGTTCCGAATGCCCGCGTGATCCGCCCCGCCGACGCGAATGAGACCGCCGCCGCGTGGCTGATGGCCCTGGAACACGGCACCGGCCCCACGGCGCTCGCCCTCTCCCGCCAGGACCTCCCCGTGCTGCCCCGCAACATCGAGGGGGTGAAGAAGGGCGCCTACGTCGTCCGAGATGCGGAAAACGCCCAGATCATCCTGATCGCCTCGGGTTCGGAGGTCAGCCTGGCCCTCGACGCCGCTGAAGCGCTGGCTGGGGAGGGGGTCGCCGCCCGCGTCGTCTCGATGCCCTGCATGGAGGTCTTCCGCGAGCAGGACCGGGATTACCGCGACTCGGTCCTCACTCCCGGTGTGAAGCGCGTCGCCGTCGAGGCTGCCGCCAAGCAGCCCTGGTACGAGTGGGTCGGCTTTGACGGCGCCGTGATTGGCATGGAGACCTTCGGCGCCTCCGCCCCCGCGGCGGTGCTGTTCGAGAAGTTCGGCTTCAGCGTGCCGCACGTGGCCGAGGTGGTGCGGAGCGTCCTCGGGAAGTAGCGAAGAGGTGAGGAGAGGGGCCCGCTTTCCGGTTGGAGCGGGCCCCTCCTGCTGCCCCGACATATAAAGGTCGAGTTGGGCCACGCGGAGGGGCGCCTTCACAAGCCGCCGCCCACCTTCACCCCTCCTGAAAGATGTGATCCGGTCGGCCTTACCGTCCAGATCAGGGTGTGACATTGACAACTATGACGAACCCATCCCAGGACCAGGACCAGCCCACCTCTGCCCCCACCGCGAGCTTTCCCCAGAAGGCTCCCGGGCAGACCCAGGAGGACCAGCCGGGCCACGAGTCGCAGATGACGCTGGAGCCCGTCACCATCCGCGACGACTACCGGGGCAGCGGCAAGCTGGAGGGCAAGGTCGCGTTGATCACCGGTGGGGACAGCGGCATCGGCCGCGCCGTCGCCGTGCACTTCGCGCGGGAAGGTGCGGACGTCGCCATCGTGTATCTCGATGAGCACGAGGACGCTCAGGCGACCGTGGGCATGGTGGAGGGCGAGGGCCGCCGCGCGGTTGCCATCGCTGGAGATATCGGTGACCCGCAGTTCGCCCAGCAGGCGGTGCAGCGTACGGTTCAGGAACTCGGGGGACTCGACATTCTGGTGAACAACGCCGCCGAGCAGCACCCGCAGGAGAGCATCACCGCCATCACGCCCGAGCAACTGGAGCGCACCTTCCGCACGAACATCTTCGGCATGTTTTACATCACGCAGGCAGCGCTCCCGCACCTGCAAAAGGGCGCAGCCATCATCAATACGACCAGCGTCACGGCGTACAAGGGCAGCCCGCAACTGCTCGACTACTCCTCCACCAAGGGCGCCATCGTCGCCTTTACCCGCAGCCTCAGCCAGTCCCTCGCCGAGCAGGGCATCCGGGTGAATGCCGTCGCCCCCGGCCCGATCTGGACGCCCCTGATCCCCTCCACGTTCCCACAGGACAAGGTTGAGAGCTTCGGCCAGGACGTGCCCCTGAAGCGCCCCGGCCAGCCCGCCGAGGTCGCGCCCGCCTATGTGTTCCTGGCCTCCGAGGACGGTTCCTTCATGGCCGGACAGGTGTTGCACCCCAACGGCGGCGAGGTGGTGAACGGGTAAGCGAACGTCGCCCACAAGCTCGACAGATGGGACGCCCGGGCCATGGCCCGGGCGTCCCTTTCCAGTTCGGCACTCAATTCCCGATCAGGCAGACCTCAGTCACGTACCGGTCGATGGGATCGAGGTAGGCCGTGATGAAGCGGTCCCCCGAGGAGTAGGTCTTTTTCAGAAAGCCCTGACCATCCCCGGCATCCACGAAGTCCACGTAGGTCTGATTGCTGCTCAGGGGCGCCTGGAAGCCGTTCTGGTTGATGGCCGTCTGCACGATGTCCTTGACGAGGAAGGCGGGCAGGTTCAGCCGGTACGGCCGGTAGAAGGTGGCCTTTTCAGGGGCGTAGACCCGCAGAGCATTGCAGATATTGGTGGCCTTCACCTCGTAGGGCCCCAGGTTCCCCGCCCACGTCTGCGCTGCCCCCAAGGAAACGAGGGTCAGCAGGGCAATAGTCAGAAGTCTTTTCATGTCGTCCTTTCGGGCCAGCCACTTTCAGGGCCATTCAAGAGGATGACCCCGGCGGGGCCCAGGGTCAGAGATTTGCCCAATTTCGGAGGGTACTCTTCAGGAATTCGCACCAAGATGGGTTTCTTCCCACTCGTAGAACTCCGGCTTGTAGAACTCCAGCCGCACCTTCTTGTATTCCTTCGTCGAGTACAGGATGGCGTGGTCCACGCCCTGGGCGACCTCGCGCTCGATGGCGTCGATCTTGCCGAACGCCTCTTCCTTGGAACGGCCATGGACCATCGTGAAGATGGTGTAGGGCCACTCGGGGTAGGTGGGGCGCAGGTAGCAGTGCGAGACGGCCTTGAACTCGGCCATCCGGCGGCCCACCTCGGCGACCCGGTCCTGGGGCACGGCCCAGACGCCCATCGCGTTGAAGGTAAAGCCCGCCTTCTGGTGACGGAATACGGCAGAGACGCGGCGAAGGGCTCCCGCCTCCTTCATCCTCTGGGCGTGGGCGGCCACCTCGTCGATGCTCAGGCCCAGGGCGGCGCAGGCGTCCGCGTAGGGCTCCTCAGCGACCGGCAGATCCTTCTGGAACTCCACCACGAAGGCGCGGTCGAGGTCCGAGACCTGATAGCCGATGTTGCGGTCGGCATTCGTGTACTGGGGCTTGGCCTTGGCGTTCCAGTCCTCCTGGCCGCTCATGTCGAACTCCACGCCGATCTTGAAGAGGTGCAGGGTGGGCATCAGCCGCGTCACCTTCGCCCCGCTCAGTTCGTGAAGCTTCTGCACGTGCGCTTCCAGGTCGCTCTCGGGCGGCACGGCGATGGTGTACCAGAGGTTGAAGCTGTGGTTGCGCTTGTAATTATGGCTGACCCCGGGGTGCCCGTTCACGACCTCTGCCCCCGCGTCAAGCCCGTCCTCGTCGTACACGGCGGCGACTAGGCTGGACTTGTAGCCGAGGGTGCGGGTGTCGAAGATGGCGCTGACCTGCCGCAGCACGCCCTCTTCCTTCACCTCGCGCAGGATGTCCAGGGCCTGAGCCTCGGTTAGCCCGACCTCCTCGGCCAGGACGCGGTAGGGGCGCCGCACGATGGGGATGTCGCGTTGGATGCGGTTCAGGAGTTGCTCACGCGGCGTCACCTGCGTGGGTGTGGGAGCGGGGGCGGTCATGCCCTCACCATACGCCCGCCCCAGGCGGCAGAACGTCCCCGAACGAACGGTCAGGGGAAGCGATCAGCCGTCAGTGTTCAGGGCTGCCTCGGGGGATTATCTTTCCGCTCCCGCCACAACTCCGGGGTGAGGTACTACGCGAGTCCTGAATCACCAAGAACCTCCCCGGAACTTCAAGCCCGCTGCTGATAGCTCTTCCCAGTTTGAGGAGCCACAATGCACCCATGGTCACCGCAATCGTGATGGTACAGGCAGAGAGGCAGCGTATTCAGGAGACGGCGGAGGCGCTGGCGGGCGTGCCCAGTGTGCGCGAGGTCTACAGCGTGACGGGTGAGTGGGACATAGTGGCCGTGCTGCGGCTGACCCGCTACGAGGACCTGGACGACGTGGTGACCGGGCATCTGCGGAAGGTCGAGGGCATCGTGCGGACCCAGACCATGCTCGCCTTTCGCACCTACAGCGAGTCCCTGCTCGATCAGGGCTTCGGCGTCGGCCTGGACGAAAGTCAGCCGTCCTGAAGGAAGCGGAAAGTATAGGGTGTCTTGCCCTCCCACGCCCTGTTTCTCGATCTTCTGCCACGTGGCTGTTCCCGAGACCTTTCAGCCATGAATGGTTAAGTGGCGGGTGGGAGCAAGTGAGGTCATCTCCGAGGACGGAATTACCCTCGCCCCTTTCGGGAGAGGGTCGGCGCCTAGCTCCGGGAAGAGGGACTAAGCAGCCGGGATGACCTATGCTTCACCCACGAACTTCTCAACGCCACGGCACCCCCACACGTTGGTCCAAAGGGAAGGGTTTAGAGGGGCCAAGCCGCCTTTAAAGGCTTCATGCGAAGGTTGAGACACGTGCCAGGCGGCATGTCGGAATTACCATACCAGGGCCACAAGCTTGAGATCGTCTCCATTGACATGTGATGTGCTTTACAAGCTGATGGAAAAGGACTCATACTGATGCACCGGAGGAACACACATGGCTTACAAAAAACTCAGTGAACAGCTTCAGGAACTTGACAACCCCCAGCGCAGTGACGCATTTGTCAAAGCGTTCCGTGAGGCAGTGCGTAAGGGCGAGATCGAGGCGACATACGTGCCCGAACGCTTTACCCTGCCCAAGGAGTTCAGCCGCCGCGGCGCGGAGGGAACCTATCAGCGGGACTCGCGCGAGATGGTGTTTGAAGTGACGCCTGCTTTCGAGAAGTGGTTCGACCAGACCAATGCCGAACTCACTGCCACCGCGCGCAGCCGGGGCGGCCAGCCCAAGGCCACCGCTGAGAATATCGAGGCGGGGCTGGTGGACTTCAGGGCGCTGGCGGAAGAGACCCGCAAGAAGATGCAGGCCAGCTTTGAGAAGGGCCAAGCGCTGGGCAAGAGCCGCAGCCAGGGCGGTGGCGGCAAGAAAAGCAGCGGCAGCCGCGGCCGGGTCAAGGGCAAGTAACCCACCGGGCCGGGGGCGGGGCAGGGGAAGGCAAAGGTGTCCCCCTGCCCCGCCCCCTTGCCCGCGGACCGTATGCTGTCACGAATGATGGTCGCCGTGCCTGAACCCGATCCCAAGACGAATTCTGCTCCCCGCACGCGCCGCCGGGGCCTCCTGATCGTGATGACGGGGGCCTCGGGCGTCGGCAAGGGCACCCTGCGCGAGCGGTGGCTCTCCGGGCAGGACGTGTTCTACTCGACCTCGTGGACCACCCGCGAGGCCCGGCCCGGCGAGCGCGACGGTGTGGACTACGTGTTCGTGACGCCAGAGGTCTTTCTGGAAAAGGTCGCCCAGAACGGCTTTCTGGAACACGCCCAGTTCGTCGGCAATCACTACGGCACGCCCATTGAACCCATCGAGGCCGCCCTCGCCCGTGGGCAGGACGTGGTGCTGGAGATCGAGGTGGAGGGCGCGATGCAGGTCAAGGACCGCATAGGCGAGGAGGCGGTGCTGGTGTTCATCATGCCGCCCAGCCTGACCGAGCTGCGCCGACGCCTGACGGGGCGCGCCACCGAGACCCCCGAGCGCATCGAGAAACGGCTCGCCCGTGCCCGGGACGAGATCATGCAGGCCCACGCCTTTCGCTACGTGGTCGTGAACGACGACCTGGACCGTGCCGTGCGTGAATTGCAGGCCGTCCAGCGGGCCGAGCACGCCCGCCAGCATCCCGAGGACGAGTGGACTGACGAGGACCGCGCCGCCATCCACCTGGCCGAGACCGTGCGGAGCACCGCTCTCACGCAGGAGGACCTGCGGCGCGTGGTCGAGAGCTAGCGGTACGCTGCCCCATGCCACTTGAACTTGTTCAGGGAGACATCGGACAGGAGCAGACCTGCGCGGTCGTGACGGCCGCGAACAAGGAACTGGCCGGGGGCGGCGGGGTGGACGGCGTCATTCACCACGCCGCGGGACCGGAACTGCTGCGCGCCATCCGGGCCGTCGGGGGCACGCCGACGGGCACGGCGGTGGTCACCCCCGCCTTCCGGCTGGAGGCCCAGGGCGTCCGCTTCGTGATTCACGCGGTCGGCCCGATCTGGCGTGGCGGCAGGCACGGTGAGGCCGAGCTGTTGGCTGGGGCCTACCGCGAGAGCCTGCGGCTGGCCGTCGAGCAGGGGTGCGATTCGGTCGCCTTCCCCGCGATCAGCACCGGGGTGTACGGCTACCCCCTCGCGGAGGCGGCGGAGGTCGCCCTGCAAACCATTCGCGCTTTCCTGGCAGACCACCCCGACCTCACCGTCCGCGTCGTGCTGCACGGCTCGGGACCGCTGAGTATCTTCCAAAGGACGTTGGAGCGGCTGGAAAAGGAGAAGTCCCGAACGTCATAAAGGGCTATCTCCGACATCTGGCCGGATCGGGCACCTTCTTGAAGGCTTCATGGGGTGGAGGATTGCTCGTGGCTTGCGTCCACTCGAACAGGCTCCTATCCCGATAAGGCCAACTCGCTTGTGGCTGTTCTGACCCTTCCCCCTCGTGAGCTTGGCGCAGCCAGGGGTGAGGGGGTGCCCACCCGGCGACCTCAGCCCATCAGGTCAGGCTATAGAGATCGCACGAAGTGGAGATCAAAGCCTGAGACCGGGCTGCATAATTTGACTTCCGCTGCATCCCACGCTATCCTTTCTTTATCACCGCCCGGAAAGGCGGCTTTTTTTGTGTCTCAGGCTTTAGGCCACCCGGCCCATATCTCGCCCCCGGCCCTCCGGTAGCCTGCCGTATGGCGCCCCACTTCGTCCGTCCACCCCGTCTCCTGCCCGGTTCGCGTGTGGCGGCCCTCAGCCTGTCGAGCGGCTTCGTGGCGGAGGTGACGGGCCGTTACCACGCCGGGGTCCGGCAGGTCGCCGGGGCGTTCGGCTGGGAGGTCATGCCCGCCCCAAACGCCCTGCGCGGTTCTGAATATCTGGACCGGAACCCGCAGGCCCGTGCCGACGACCTGCACTGGGCGCTGGGGAACCCAGAGATTCACGGCATGGTGAGCATCATCGGTGGGGACGACAGCGTGCGGCTGCTGCCCTTCCTCGACCTGGGGCTCATCCGCGCCCATCCCAAGGTGTTTCTGGGCTTCAGCGACTCCACGGTCACCCTGAGTCAGTTCCTGCGCGCGGGCGTGATGGCCTATCACGGGCCTGCCCTGCTCACCGACCTCGCCGAGAACGGCGGGATTCACCGCTTTGTGGCCGAGGGGGTGCGGCGGGCGGTAGTGGACGAGCCGCGCCCCTTCGACCTGCGGCCTGCCCCCGAGTGGACTGAGTTCCGGCAGGACTGGGCCGACGAGACGCTCCAGGAGTTCCGCCGCCCCTTCCAGCGCGGGGACGGCTGGGTGTGGCTCCAGGGGGAGGCGGCTGCCGAGGGGCACCTGATGGGCGGCTGCCTGGAGGTGCTCGACATGTTGAACGGCACCCCCGGCTGGCCCAGCCCTGGCGTGTGGGACGGCGCCGTGCTCGCATTGGAAACGAGCGAGGACGTGCCGCCGCCCGCGCAGGTGGGGTACTGGTTGCGGAACTACGCGGCCCAGGGCATCCTTCCGCGCGCCGCCGGTCTCCTCCTGGCCCGGCCCCGCGGGTACACGCCCGAGATGGTGGAAAGCCTCTATACCTGGGTGCGGCGCGTGCTGGCCGAGTGCGGGCGCCCGGAGATGCCGGTGGTCGCCAACGTGGACTTCGGGCACACCAGCCCGCAGCTCACACTGCCGCTGGGGGGTCAGGCCCGGCTCGACCCCGTCACCCGGCGGGTAATGGTGACCCCCTAATGGGCTGTCAGGAAAGGTGTGTCAGGGGCTACCTCCGGGAGCTGGGCGGTTCTACTGTGGGGTATGAAGTACCTCGTGCAGTTGAAGGACGAGGAACGGACGCAGCTCCAGGCGCTCCTCAAGGTGGGCAGTGCCCCCACCCGCAGACTCACCCATGCCCGCATCCTCCTCAAAGCGGATCGGCAGGGAGCCGGACTGTACGACAAACTCATCGCCCAGGCCCTGGACGTCAACCCTCGAACGGTCCTACGTGTGCGACAACGCTACGTGCTGGAGGGTCTGGAAGCTGCACTCGATCACCTGCGACCCCAACGCTTCAAACCGAAGAAACTCGACGAGCGCACCGAAGCGCACCTCATCGCGCTGGCGTGCAGTGCGGTGCCCGAGTCCCTCAGGCACAAGACCTGGACCTTGCGCCTCCTGGCCGACCAAATGGTCGAACTCGGTCACGTGGACGCCATCTCCCATGAAACGGTGCGGCTATACCTCAAAAAAACATCCTGAAACCGCACCTGCACGAACAATGGGTCATTCCGCCTGAGCACAACGGCGCCTTCGTCGCTGCGATGGAGGACGTCCTGGACCTGTACGCCCGCAA